>JAECQY010000004.1 GCA_016000045.1 Myxococcaceae bacterium
CAATGGTCCCAACGTTGACGTGGGGTTTATCGCGGGTAAATTTCTCTTTTGACATTTCTATGCACTCCTCAAGCAAAACAGGTGGAGCTGCTGACCAGGATTGAACTGGTGACCTCGTCCTTACCAAGGACGTGCTCTACCAACTGAGCTACAGCAGCAAGTGGAGCGGGAAACGAGACTCGAACTCGCGACATTCAGCTTGGAAGGCTGACGCTCTACCAACTGAGCTATTCCCGCGCCTGGTGGAGGGAGAAGGATTCGAACCTTCGAAGGCTTGCGCCGGCAGGTTTACAGCCTGCTCCCATTGGCCGCTCGGGCATCCCTCCACAAAAATCAACACACTGGAGCCGGCGATGGGAATCGAACCCGCAACCGCCTGCTTACAAAGCAGATGCTCTACCGTTGAGCTACACCGGCATCCAGGAAAACAATGCGGCGAGGGAGACTCGAACTCCCACAGCTTTTGGCCACTACCACCTCAAGGTAGCGTGTCTACCGTTCCACCATCGCCGCACAGATCTTCGGGGAGTGTCATGAAACAAGACGAGGCATCCGTCAAGCGGGGATCCTGGCAAATTGACTTAGAGCACCGATTGCCCATTGAAGGGATGGGCGAACGTCGAATTCTGAAGCCATTTCCTAGAACTCATTCTTGGATGCGCTGTATAACTGCCAAATGCCTTTGCTCAACTCCATTTGCTTTCATCTTGCCATGCTGATGGTCAGTGCATCTGGGCTCTTGATGGGAGCCTGGCACGCTTCGGTCATTATCGGGCTTGCTTTAGGCAGTGTCTCAACGGCTCTTCTCTTTTCTTTTTCCAAATCCAGACTCCAACACCCGACTTTGCTGAATGCCTACTCGATTTTATGGGGCCTCTCAGCCGTTTTCACGCTAACGATGATCTGCCCCATTCCGATTGCTTGGACCGATCCGGATAATTTGAAAATCGCACAACTTCTTAACTCTGGAACACAATTTGGATTTTTGAGCTACGCACCCTATCAAACAGCTTTACGACTGCTTCAAATTCTCACTGCGTTTTGTCTTTTTTTGATTGTGTGCGACCAAGAAAAACATAGGCAATACCGACAGGCTTTCGTCGTTTGGATGCTGGTTGCCAGTTGGGCATTTATTTTATTATCCCTGGATCATCCGCCTTTGGTGAATCGAAACCATGTCGCTCGTATTTTCGGGCTTCTTTCCATCCTTTGTTTTGTACTAGAGTCTGAGTCCAAACCAATGTGGCAACGGTACGCGCTCTTTGCCACAGCAGTCATTTCTGGAGCCTTCGTCTACTTAACTCAAAGTCGCTGGGGCATCATTGCTTATACGCTCTCGCTTTTGCTCTTTTTACGATCATGGCATTTTACATTCGCAATCCTGTGCGGAGCGTCTTTATTAGGCTACGAGGTGATTCGCGATCGGCTTTTGACCTTGCTGGACAGCCAAAGCTACTTCGGAAAGATCGAGCTTTACAAACAGCTCCCGCAACTTATTCAAGAACATTGGCTGTGGGGAATTGGGCAAGGCGCACTGCCCGTCGAATATCACAAACACGTTCAGCCAAACTTTCACGCCAATGAGCTTTTTTCTGCCCATTACCGAATTACTTATCTTGAGAATACAACGCTTCAAACACTGATTGATCACGGCTTATTAAAAGGCGGAGTCTTGATTTTTCTAACCATTTGGATTCTTTACCGCGTTTCGAAGATAAATTATTTATACACACTGCCCTTTCTCTTTTTGTGGCTGGCTGATTGGGCAGATTTTAGTTTTGAATCGGGAACCGTTGTGTATCTATGCGCTATCTTTGCAGCGATTTCACCTCTCCCTAAAACGATCCTCCTGAGGCCCGGCTGGCTAACCGGCATTCTCGCCTGTGTTGTTTTCATCACGCTCATGTGTTTGTGGTTTGTTTCGTTTCAAGGCCCTGTGAATGATTTAGAAGCACGCTACGCCTTTAGCCACAAAAGCAAACCTTGGCTCGAATTTGCGCTGCATCGACGCCCGACCCATTTCTCATCTCGGTTGCAACTGGCCCGAACTCAATGGAAGGAACGTGACTACCCGAAAGCTCTTGCAACCTATCGACTCGCCGCGGCCTCCGCACCCAATTATCTTGGATTCATATTACGAGAAATCGCTCCCATAGCTCCCAGTTATGTGGAACGAAGGCAAGTTTTACCGGACGACTCTCTTGAGACACTCAACATGCTTTGCAGCATTCTTCCCTCGCGAGAATGTTACCAAGACTCAAAAAATTGGCAGCGCTTGGTGGAAATAGCCCTCCAAGAACAAGACCCTGAGTCCGCACTTTTAGCTTTGTCTGCTGATACGAAGGGAAATTCACCCGATGGTTTTGCAGCCGTTTGCTTTGCTCAAATTCTCGTTCTCCAACAAGGCCTAGCGGCGACCTTAGAACAAACTCGAGAATGGCCTACTCAATTGAAGTCACCTTGCGAACTGCAACGTTGGCGTATTGGAGCCCTGCCGGCTCGTGAAGGATTGCTTGAGCTTGAAACCATGAAGATGTGTTTTGAAAATTGGGAGATTGAAAAAATCGATCTTTACGAAAGAGATCATCAAACTGCTCGAGCGCTTGAACTCACCCTCAGTTTGCTTGGGACTTATCCAGATAATTTGAAACTTCAAGGCCAAAAAAAACGATTGCAAAGCCAGCTGATGATTCCCAATCCGTGAGATTCAAAAACACTATTCGCAATCTCCGCAAATTCCATACAACTCCATTCGATGGTGAATCAAACGAAATCCTTTCTGTTTTGCAACGCGTTCTTGTAGAACTTCGATTTCCAAATTCTCAAATTCAACAATTTGATCGCATTCTTCGCAAATGAGATGATCATGATGCTCCGCTGGGTTATCCACCCACTCGAAACGAGCCTCCGAATTACCAAAGTGATGAGCTCGCACCCAATGTTCGCTTTGAAATAGCTTCAGAGTTCGGTACACGGTCGCCTGCCCCACGCGGGCTTTTCGTTTGCGAACCAAATCCAAAATTTGATCGGCCGTTTTATGAGTTCCACCGCTTCGAAGAGCATCCCGGATCAGTTCTCGTGCTGGCGTCATTCGCAAGGGACGAGATCGCCTCCCACACAGGGCGAGTTCCGGATTCGCCCCCATCGATTCCAACAAAACCATTTCCGCAGCAACCTGGCGAGCCGCTTCGAACTCACTGCGTTCGTGATCATAGCCTTGCAAATGAGTCAATCCATGAACAAAGAGCACGTCGAGCTCTTCTTCGAGCGAGTGCCCAAACTGAAGAGCTTGAATTTGCGCGCGTTCCACCGATATAAAGATGTCTCCCAAAATACCCTCTAGGCCCGGCATCGGCTGACCTTCTTGAGCGGCGAATGACAAGACGTCTGTTGCTTGATCCTTCTTTCTCCACTGAAAATTGAGCTGCCTCATTTCAGCATCGTCTAGGAAAGTAAGCGCAACAGCTCCTTCGATCGAAACCTTCTTAAAACGATGACGAACAAGTGTTCGTATCGCTCTAGGCAGTAGATTCGAACCTTGAAATGAGATTTCAGCAGTTACCAAATAATCTTCCTCAAAACAGCCGCCAGACGGTATCCAGCGAGTGACAAGCGTTTCTTGATGGTCGATTTTGCTTGCTTCACATAGGCTGAGCTCACTTCTTGATCCTCGGGTGTTGCATAGGCTTCGGATTTTGCAATCTCGTAGCTTTCTTTAGACCAGGCATGAAAATCTATTTTTTCGTTTAAGATCTTCTTTTCTTTGGGGAATTCGGCCTGAATCTCTTGCGCAGCACGGATCAATGAATTTTCGGAGATCTCATCCATAAAACCAAATCCGCTGTCCCAAAGGCTATGCAGGTTCTGCTTCTTGCCTTGATATCGAACGAAGAATAAATTTCCTCCCTTATCGCCTTTGGGAAATTTGGCTGTCACGCGAGAGATGCAATGCAGCGGCTGATGAATATCTCCCATTAAGTGGACGAGATTCGATTGAAAAATTTTTGAGAAATGAGGGTACTGATTTCTATCTTTTTTGTAATGGTTTTCCAGAGCTCGCTTGGATTCCTTCAGCGCCCAAACGATATTGTTTTTTTCTTCGACCAGACTGATTTTTGCTTGGATCGGTTCCTCTACTAAAGGATAGTCAATATAGTGCCAGCCTGAGAGAGTCGTTGAGATCGATCGATATCCATCAGGCTCATCCGCCATCTGAACAAGATCTCCAAATCGATCCTGGATTTGTTTCTGCTCAGCCTCTGAAAACTGATTCAAAGCAATCTGCGCAACGACACGGTGCCCCATCTTATACCAAGCAGACGCTGAAATCGAAGTTAAGCTGAGCGCAAGAATTCCAATACTAGATAAAATCTGCATAATCTGTTTTTTCCCAACTAAACGTTTCATCAACGCGGCCAAAGTGACCATAGGCCGCGGTTGCTTCATAGATGGGCTTCAAGAGATCGAGATGCTTGATCAAACCCGCTGGCGTCAAGGGAAAGAGCTCCTGCACACGCTTAGCCAAGAGAGCATCTTCGCGAACTCCCGTACCAAAGGTATCAACCATCACGCTCACCGGTTCTGCGACACCGATTGCATAAGCAAGCTGAATCTCGCACCGTTTCGCCAATCCTGCTGCAACAATATTTTTCGCGATGTACCGAGCCATGTAAGCAGCCGATCGATCGACCTTGGAAGGGTCCTTCCCCGAAAAAGCTCCGCCGCCATGACGCCCCATGCCACCATAAGTATCCACAATAATTTTTCGACCTGTCACCCCAGTATCTCCCATAGGACCTCCAATCACGAATTTCCCCGTTGGGTTAATGTGATACTGAATCCCAGGCATACGAAGCTCTTCAGGTATTTCTCGTTTGATGACTTCTTCCATCATCGCCTCCCTCAAGGACTTTGTGTCTACATCGGGAGTATGCTGCGCAGATAGGACAACCGCCTGAATTCCAATCGGCTTTCCAGCCTCGTAAGCAACCGTTACTTGGCTTTTTCCATCGGGTCTCAACCAGCTCAAAACCTTATCGTGACGCACTTGAGCCAAACGCCGTGTTAAACGATGCGCATAAGCAATTGGCATCGGCATGAGCTCTGGAGTTTCATCCGAGGCGTACCCAAACATCATACCTTGATCGCCCGCGCCTTGTTCCTTCGTGTCTGTTGAATCAACGCCTACGGCAATATCGGTCGACTGACCTTCAATCGCAACCAAGACCCCACAGGTAAAACCATCAAATCCAGCCTCTGAAGAAGTATAGCCAATGCGATTGATGGTGCGTCGAACCACGCTAGGAATATCGACCCACGATCGGGTTCGAACTTCGCCTGCGACAATGCAGACCCCTGTTTTAAAAAGCGTCTCAACCGCACACCGAGACTCCATGTCCCCCGTTAGCATGGCGTCCAATATCGCATCGGACACCTGATCAGCCATCTTATCCGGGTGCCCTTCTGTAACCGATTCACTCGTAAACAGCATGGAATGTTTGTTCATGGACAGTGAGGCTTAATCGTATTTCAAGCTTCCTGCAAGGGCACTCTCAAGCCCCGATTGAACTCAACCGAAACTTGAACCACAGCCACAGGTGCGTTTGGCAGTCGGGTTATTGAAGCGAAATCCAGATCCGCTCAGCGTCTCTTCGTAATCAATGACGGTTCCAGAAATCTGTGTAGCGGTAAAAACATCCGTCACGACCTTTAGGCCATCGTAATCCATGACCAAGTCATTTTCATCCGTATCAGCCGAAAAGCTTAAACCATATTTAAAACCGGCGCACCCACCTCCGTGAACGCTGATGCGAAGGTATTCGCCTTCTTCACTCGTTGTCTCCAAAAGGGCCGCTTTCGCCACTTCGATCGCTTTCTCGGTCAACTGAATCGTCATTATCATCTCCTGTTACTGCTATTGCGTACCCTTCTGCGAGCCATTTTCCGAGGTCGATCATTTGACAACGCTTCGAACAAAACGTTGACATGGAAAGACAACCACAGCTGGCGCATTGGGTGGACATAGTGTCAGGCATCTTAGAAAACCAAAACATTTTGTACAAGTGGGAGTTTTTTTTTCTTGAAAGTTACCCCTAAATCTGATTTGTTTCAGTCCCATGGCAAAACAAAGAAAAAAGCGTTCTACCGTTTCCTTTAAAGATATTCAGATTGCATACCTAATGGATGGAATCAGCTCGATCGCAAAACTTCATAAAGATGGACAGGCATCGAACATCACCATTCGTCGCGCATTCTCGAATCTCAAGGAAGGTGGCCGAGAGGTTGCTAGTCTTGAGAAATGGATTCGAGAAAATCTTGGAGCCGGCACTCGCGGAAGAACCGCTCCATCCGCTGGACAGGAACGAATCTACCGAGCACAACAGATTAAGACCAGCGGACCTTTTCTCCGTCTTCCGCTCGGCGCTCTTCAAATCGATAAGGGTGAAGTGGTTTCCGTTGTTTTTCAAAAAGATCAAATTATCGTTCGAAAAGTTTGACGAATATGGATGATCACCAGCTGCCTTGCGTGCGAATGCACGCGGGCCTGGGTTTAGAGGCGATTGCAGACACTCACGGATTGGCCCATCATGGATGTTCTAAAGCACTGGCAGCGTCTTAAGCCGGTTTCGCATCAGCCAATTTCGATCGGTTTGATCAATCAGACTTTTCGGATCGAAGCTGAAAGTGGGCTTTTCATTCTTCAGAAGCTGCATCCTGTATTCTCACCCCTAGTCAACGAAGATATCCAAGCCATCACGAATTACCTCCATTCGCACGATTTCTTGGCACCGAATCTGATCTCGACCGATTCGAATGAGCCCTGTGTACGAGAGGGAGCAGACTGCTGGCGCATGTTAAGCTTTATCGCAGGCAAAACTTACCACCAAATTCCTGCACTCAAACATGCTTTTTCTGCAGGAATGCTCCTGGGTCGCTTTCATCGCTTGTTGATCGAATGGAACTATCGCTACCAATCGGTTCGCACTCTGGTTCATCGTACACCAACGTACTTAGATACGCTTGAAAGAACCCTCAGCCATCACAAAAACAGCCCTTATTATGCCAAGGCATCTCCTATTGCTCATCGCCTATTAACGATTGCTCGAACGCTCCCGGATCTGTGGAATCTTCCGCTGAGGCATTGCCACGGAGATTTAAAAATTAGCAATCTCTTATTTAATGACTCCGATGAAGCGATCTGCCTCATTGATCTGGATACTCTTGGCCAAATGCCCTGGCCTATTGAGATGGGCGACGCCTTTCGCTCTTGGTGCAACCCGCGGGGAGAAGATCAAGCCAACAGTCAGTTTGATTTAGACATCTATCGAGCCTCTCTGGATGGCTATCAAAGCGAGGTATGGGAACATTGGACTTCCCAAGAACGCCATGCTCTTCCGATGGGAATTAAGATGATTACGCTCGAGCTCTGCGCCCGTTTCATGACCGATATTTTTGAAGATTGTTATTTCGGATGGGATTCGAACCGGTTTGAATCACGACAAGAGCACAATTGGATTCGCACTTTAGGACAATGGACGCTTTTTTTAGATCTTGAGAAAAAATTATGAAATCAGAAACCGTCAAAGCCCTCTTTTTTTGGTTTTCTATCGCACTCATCACTGCGTTGATCTTGTTTCAAGTCAGCAAGAGAAGCCAGTTGGCTCTACAAGGTATCCCTCTGCAAGCCTCTGAAGCTGTTCATTTCAAATTAGACGGTGTCGAACTGACTCAGTTTCAGGGTAAAAAAGTGCTTTTGCATTTCTGGGCAACTTGGTGCAAGGCTTGTCGCGATGAAATGCCTCTCCTTATTTCACTCGCTCAACGACAGGGGGACAAACTCGAAATTTTAGCCATCGCAGTTGATTCAAGCCCTCAAAGCGTACAAGAGTTCTTTGGCGCTGAACAACCGCCCTTTCGGGTACTATACGATTTAAAAAGCCAGCTTGCTGAGAAATATGGCGTCTATCAGTTTCCGGAATCGATTCTGATCAACGAGGAAGGTCAACTCGAGACTCTCTACGTAGGGCCTCAGAATTGGGAACTGTTTTAAACGATGTTCTAAATAAGACCTTGCCGAGAGAACAAGCCCTAGATGTTTTCAATCACGTGGTCTGCAAGCATTTTTTTTTGAGCGTTAGGCATTTGGAGCTTGATTCGCGCCCATGCTTCTGCGCGTGTCAAAGTCAACTCTCTGCTCAGCAGACGTTCGATCTGGACTTCTTCAGACGCGCTCACTAAAATCACCGCATCGAAGCGATTTTGAAGGTTTTTTTCGAAGATCAACGCGGCTTCGTAAATCACGCATTCGTGGCCTTGCTGGCCAAGCTCGCACACACGATCCAGGAAGCGTTGCATGATTAAGGGATGCGTTAAATCTTCCAAACGACGCAAAGCAGTGGGGTTTGCGAAGACAAGAGTCCCTAATTTTTTTCGGTTTACTTGACCCTCTTGAGCAAACTCCGCTCCAAAATGCTCCACGACCAGCTTGGGTGTGAGCACTTCTCGAGATAGCTCGTCTGCATCAATAACAGGAACTCCCAATTGCCGAAATATCGCTGCCACGACACTCTTGCCGGAGGCAATTCCTCCCGTAAGCCCCACCAACTTCACGGCAAAAATTTTTCTGGGCTTTTGAGTTTCCGTGGCAAGTACTCTTCAATCACAAAATTAAGACCATGCAAGCTTAAGGCCTGCTGCTCCGCTCGAACTCCCATTTTAAGCATTTTTTGCAAAGCATCCTGCCAAGGTTTATGAGCTTGAAAAAAGGGGTCATTTTTGAGAGCGTCGTATGCACGCTTCTTGTCTTGTTCTCCCAGCGGATGCGTCGCTTTCTTCAAGTCATACCAGTCAATATCCTGTGGCATCAGGCCCAGATACGTCGCTTGGGGAACACAGAAAAACTGATTAATATGAGCCGCATTCCCCGATCCTACTTTTAAGGTTCGATAAATATTGCCAATTCCATACGGATCACAGTCGGTAAACGCATACACGGGAACCTTAGCAGACTCGGAAAGCCTTCGAACAAAACGCCTGCAAGCTCGGGTGGGAACTCCTCCCATGCTGACTAAAATGCAATTTGCTTTACGCCAATAGTTATGGCTCTGAAGTCGCTGAAACATACCTTGGGTTTCAATGCATAAAATAAACTTCGCTTGGGTCTTAAATTCCAGATGTTCGACCCAGGATGGCACTGCATAGGCACCCGAACCGAACTTGGTGCAATCGATGGCAATCCGTTCTCCGGACTCCAAATCGGTATCCACAACCGTTAGCTCCCCTGCGACCGAGCCTCCGTGTTGGTCTGGAACGAATCGAAGTTCCTCTCGCGTCAAGCCATCAAGAGCAAATAGCGCTTCGATATCATCCATGACGGTATCCGATTCTGTTTGCTCGTTAAAGCGAGCATCTCCCCAATTTTTAGATTGATAATAAGCATCTCGTTTGGTTGCAAAGTCATCCCCCGTCACCAACTCTCGACTCAGAGCCATCATCTTCAGCGTCTGAGCAAAGGTCTTGACCGTATTCACGCTCAGCGTTCGCTTTTTAAAATTGTCGCCAAGTTCGAAGAATCCGACCGCTGCCTCATAACTAACATTCCCTAAGGAACGAATGGGCATTTTCACGCTCGGTGCTTGTTTTTTTTGTATCTCGCGATAGATGCCTGAAGCAGCTTTCTCGATAGCTACCAGCGCTTGCTTATTTGGGCTTTTTTTCACCATAATTTTTTTCCAAAATATGAGTTAAATTTAAAACAATTTCTTGCTTTTCAAGAGTTTGCAGTCCCAAAATATCAGACAAGGCCTCGCTGATAGGATTCAGATACTTTTCAATGTAACTGCGCTTTTTCATTTCATCTGCTTGACGCTTCTGGTGCCTTAGATAGCGTTGTAAACGGCGCCCACACTCCAGGATTGCCAATCGAAACTCCTTTAGGATTTCATCGTAGTGCGCAATCGCTTCCTTGGATTCAGAGGTATAAGGAACCCATACGGAAGCCGCATGCATCACAAGCACCACGGGTCCTGAGGGCAAAGCCCCCTTGGATTGATCGAGCCCATAGCTTTTCCAAGGAGCCGACATCGCCGCTTTAGTCATCGCACAAGCCGACGCTTGATACTGAAGCGGAACTCGATTCGCATAACGATAAACTTGCATCAAACCATCTTTAAGACCTTTTCCGTAAAAAAGTCCCACTTCCACCTGAAACGGATTTCCTCGGTACACATTGGGAGGGCGTGTCACGGCCGTCACGAAATAGTTGTCTTCTTTTGAAGACAGGGAATTATCCTCATTCGTTTCAATATTTTGCGCCCAAGGCTCAATTTTAGGCCAATCAAAAGCAAATTCAGATTGCCCCTTTTTCTCAAGCCGTTGCTCCGGCGCAATCAAAGCGACTTGTTCTTCTGAATCCCATTTTTTCGACTCAACAAATAGCCAATAAAGCGCTTTAATGAGACTATCTTCCCCCAAGGGAGATAAGCAATTGGTGGGCGGTGGCAGCAGCTTAGTGGCCTGGATCGATTTGACCAAACTTTCAGCTTCTGCTCGATGGATCCCTTGTGTGTTGCGAGAAAGAGACAACCCCGCTCGTTTAACAATATCCGTTGCCACATTTTCCGAGACTCTCGAAAACTCTTTTCGAAGAAATCCGACGACGCTCTCCTTCTTCGCGTCTTGCAAAAGTTGCATTAAAAGGCCGATCTCAACCCCATGAGGATGACGCTTGATCTCTTCAGGTGCCTTTGGCAAAGCGTGCATGAGCCGTGGAAAAGGGTGACGAGCATGTTTTGGATCGATGAAAAGAAAGCTGGCATGAGGATTGGAAAGCGCCGTTTGGCTCAAATAAGCCAAAACACCGTGACGACCTTCTTTATAAGCACCTTCCATATGAATCCGGATCATCGTTCCGGACTCTTTTTCTTGCCACTCTAAAGTTTTATTTTCGCGCTCTTTCAGGATCTTCGGTACGTTTTTTTTCGTGTCAATTTGAAGCTCGATTTCATGAACCACTGCCTGAGCGCTAGTCTTACTAATCACCAACGCAGGCTTTCCCGTGGTCATTTGCCCATACATGACAGCTGCCGAGATCCCAATTCCCTGCTGCCCTCGACTCTGTCGCAGGCGATGAAACTTTGAGCCGTACAAAAGCTTTGCAAAGATATTACCGAGGTGCACCTTCGAAATACCGGGACCGTTATCCGATATGGTCACAGCAAATTGGGTTTCAGACTCGGAATCAATCTGAACCGTAATCGAAGGCATGATGCCTGCTTCTTCACAAGCATCGAGGGAATTATCGACACCTTCCCGAACCGCTGTTAACAAAGCTTTGATAGGACTATCGAAACCCAGCAAATGTCGATTTTTACTAAAAAACTCCGATATGGATATTTCACGGATATTATTCGAAGAACTCACGCCGGGGATACTAGCACAAAACGAGATCGCATTCCGCTATTTTCTGGAAATTTGCTCTTGAGCCCGATCCAAAATCGAAATTTTAAGAGCGTCGACTCTTTCGCCATCTTGACAGAACAAACCAACCTTTTACTCTCAGGGATTTGCCTTTATGAAACATTCTTTCACTCTGCTCATTTTCTGCCTGGTTTTTGGTTCTATAGACCTCCAAGCCGAGACAGCTCCTTCCCTAGAAGCCAGCACCCAACGCGCTTTTCCCAAAGCGATAGCAGATTTGATGACCTTTGATCTTCCGATGGACCTCCTTCTCTGGACTCTCCACATCGGGCCCCATATGCACGAAATACCCGCCCGAACTTTATCGAATGGAATCGGTTACCTGGTCCGAAAGACTTGCAACGATTACCAGGATACGGCACAAACAAAAGACTGGCAAACCTCTGCACTCTGTGGCTTGGCCGGAGGGGCACTGAAATATTCTGTTCGTAGCGAGCTGGCCCAAACCTTTGACTACGTTGCTCCCATTTTAGGGGCTTGTGACGCTGGGGCATACGAAGCAACCTCGCATAGCAGAAGCCAGGAATCTCCGACTCTCGAGTTCGTAGCCCTGGAAATTGCGATCAGCTCGTTTCAGCACGCCTTGATTCGCTATCTGAGAGGAGCTCGGTCAGCAGGCTCTTACTCCAAACGCATCCAAGAGGCTGTGGGCATCGGACTCCTCGTGTCCGGCTTCACCCATACGACCGTTGCTTGGTACAACACCGCTGTAGCAGATTACGTTCGCAAGATTCAACAAAACCTTTTTGATCTTTAAAAAGCCAAAAACAGCAAAATCCTTCTAGAGAGAGTCATGAGACTCTTCCTGCTGCTCTTCATGGCCAACACCACGTTTGGAAATGATTTCAGTTTGGAAGACGCAGAAACATCCGCTCTTCAAAACTCTGAACTTTTAAAAGTCGCCGAAACCGATTTGTGGGTGGCAAAGCAACAAAAGCAAGCGGTTCTGACGACTTTTTTTCCCAAACTGGCGTTCCAAAGCAACTATACTTACCTGAGCAAGCTTCCATCGCTCACGGTGAATCCAGCAATTGCCCCCATCCCCTTGGGAGACCACAGCAATTACAGCATGGGTCTAAGCTTAAGCTATGTCTTATGGGATCATTTCAGCACCTGGCATTCGTATCAGGCAATTGGGTACACGCATCAGTCTAAAGAACAAGATCTGAAAGCGCTGACTCAGACCTTAGAAATAAGACAACTGGATTCCTTAAGGAAACTTTTGGAAAAGTGGAAAAGCTTCAAACCCTCCATCCAACCCTCTGATTTTCCTGCCCTACAAAGCTTACAACTGCTTTCGAAAGCCACTTTGCATACAGCCAGGAGCCTGGTTTCAAGGCTTTATCCTTCGATCACACTCGATACCAGCACAGCTCTCGTCTACCCAAATGGACCGGTTCTTCAAAATATCAACCAGAACACGATATCCATCAATCTATCCCTTCCATTGTGGCTCGGAGATCCGAATTGGAGCTTGATCTCAGCCAAAAAAAGAGAAGCGGAAGCCATGAAACATCAAGCAGCACATCTGGTGATCGAACATCAACGCGACACCCGAAAAGCCACTGCTCAATACCAAAGCTTGCTGCTTCAACAGAGAAAATCCAAGCAAGAAAATCGCAATATCGCAGAGTCAGCCCGACTGTTCTACGCTTCCTATCAAACGGGAAAATCGACCTTTCTCGAAGTCCTAGCGGCGAATCATCAACTTCTTCAGTCACAGATTGCGCAGGCTCGAATCAACGCACAGCTTTTAAGCCAAATGATCACTCTGATTGCTTTAGGTGGAAAGATCAACTCATGAAAATCTCTCGAATACTCTTTGTTCTTGCTGGCATCGGCCTTGTGGCATTCGGTGCCAAACTCCTCATTAAGCCCAAGCCCTTTCTTTACGCGGGAACGCTCGAAACCACTCGAATCGATCTCTCCATGCAATTACCCTCTCGAATTGCGAGCGTCCTTGTTCAAGAAGGCGATTTCATCCATCCAGGACAGCTTTTAATCGAGCTTTCGTGTGAAGATTTTAAAATTGCCTCGCAATACCTGAACCAAAATTACGCACGTTCCAGAAAGCTTCTCAGCACCGGAACCCTTTCCCAAGATGATTTTGATCAAATTCAAAACCGCAAAGAAGAAGCCGATCTTCGACTCAAGTGGTGTTCTATCTCTTCACCCATTCAAGGCACTGTCCTCAATCGCTACCATGAACCGGGAGAATGGGCTCCGGTCGGAACGAAACTTCTCACCCTTGCCAACCTTGAAGATATTTGGACGTACATCTTCGTTGCTCAACCCAAAATTGCAGAACTTAAAGTAGGCATGACGGTCAGAGGTTCTCTTCCTGAAATGCCTGGAAAGCTATTTTCTGGCAAGATCATCAAAATTAATTCAGAAGCCGAGTTTACACCCAAAAACATACAAACCGAGTCGGAACGAACTCGCTTAGTTTATGGGATAAAAATTAGTTTTTCAGACTCCAATATCGATCAAATTCTGAAACCCGGAATGACCATCGAAGTCCAACTTTAAAAACACATGAAAATTGACGTTTCAGAAATTGAAAAATCATTCCAAAAGACTCGTGCCCTGAGTCGTGTTTCTTTAAGCATTGAATCCGGATCGATGCACGGAATTATTGGACCTGAAGGCGCAGGAAAGACAACTCTTTTACGAATCATGCTTCATTTGCTCAAATCCGATCAGCCGTCGCGAATTTTGGGATCTCCTATACCGTCTAGCGGACGAAGACATTTTAATCATTTTAACGACTTCGTACATGGATGAAGCAGAGCGTTGCGGGCGGGTTCACCTGCTCGAAGAGGGGAACGTGATTGGAAGCGGCCCTCCTCAGCAATTGCTAGCATCCTGTGGTGCTTTCAATTTCGATGAATTCTATTTGAATCGAGAAAAAATATGAACGACATCAGCATTGCCGTCGAGAAACTCAGGGTCGAGTTTGGCGATTTTTGCGCGGTGGATAACATCTCTTTTAAGGTACGGCGAGGAGAAATATTCGGATTTTTAGGAGCCAACGGAGCCGGCAAAACAACCACGATTCGAGTACTATGCGGACTGTTGACGCCCACCAGCGGAACGGTTCGAATCGGTAATACCTTGCTTGAAGAGGGCGAAGCGAAAATCAAATCCAAAGTCGGCTACATGTCTCAAAAACTTATGCTCTACAACGATCTTACGGTTGAAGAGAATCTCAATTTTACCGCTTCTCTTCGCAAATTAGATCGTACCCACTCTCTCAACTATCGCCAGGAATTACTCGATTTTATTCAATTCAATCGGCCTCTCAGCACTCGCGTCGGCCACTTATCAGGAGGGCTTAAACAGCAAGTCTCTCTCGCGATAGCGCTTCTACACAATCCAGAAATCGTTTTCTTAGATGAGCCTACGGTTGGCGTTTCACCCGTGTCACGCAAACGTTTTTGGGACTTGATCCGGCAACTTTCCGAGCGAGGCGTAAGCCTGTTCGTCACAACCCACTACATGGACGAAGCAGAGCAATGTGACCGAATCGCTCTGATGCGAAATGGAAAAATCATCGCTTTAGATAGCCCAGAAAATCTGAAAAACAACTATTTTCATGACAATCTGTATGAATTCGAACCCAAGAGCACATTACGCTATAAAGATATGACAAATTTAAACAATAAATCTCTATTTTCCTTTTTTGCACCTTATGGATTAAGATTTCATGCAGTTCTTAAAAACAAAGATGATTTTGAAAAAACAGAACGCACCAAACTGGAAGAAATCTTTCATATTCGACCCATTCGAGCTTCCTTGGAAGACGTATTTATTCAAGCAGTGGAGAGTCGAGTATGACTTTTGTTTCTTACCAACGAATTTTTGCGGTTGCCCAAAAAGAACTTTTTCATATTTTTCGAGATCCTTTTACGCTAGCCACAGCGATGGGTCTGCCCATTTTCATGGTCCTTGTCTTTGGGGTTGCAATCGAGTTCAATATCCAAAACATAAAAATTGGTGTTGTGAACCTGGATCAGTCCATGAGCTCGAGACAGCTGCTTCAGGCTTTTTCGAGTTCGCATTACTTTATTTTAAAACCACCTTACATCCTCCTAGGGATGCTTAACTTTCCATTTATCTTAGCGCTTGCTGTTTTCGTTTTTAAGGTTCCGATGCGAGGTTCTTTCATAGCCCTGCTCATCGCAGCATTTGCTTTCGTCTGCACAGCCGTTGCCTCCGGCACCTTGATTTCAACCTTCTGTAAAAACCAACAACAAGCAACGCTGGCCGCGTTCCTTTTCATGTTTCCGATGATTATGTTCTCAGGTCTGATGTTCCCCATCGAAAACATGCCCATCTACCTTCAATGGTTGTCCACCCTAGACCCACTCACCCACTTCATTGGCCTGCTTCGAAACATCTTGCTCAAAGGAGGAGGAACCGAGTACATTATTTACCATCTCTGCGTGCTGTTCATTTTAGCGATACTATCCATCGGCTTCAGTTTGAAACGTTTTCGTACAACTCTTTAAATTTCACACCTGCTACTAGGCTTCGCCTAGTGCACAGACCTTCGGTCGCGCAAAAAAGGCTAAAAGGTAAAAACGTCAACATCTCGCACGCAACGGGCATAGCTACCATCGCCCATAAAGCCGTGGTCGACATCGCCATCAAAGAAATAGAGCACCCATGCGTCAGGATGATCGTGAATCAAAGTGCCAGACCAATAAGAACCATCATCTCTCAACAAACGATCTTGCTGATACAGCATCTCTAATTCCCAAATTGTTGGTAACCTCCACCCTTTTGATAAGCGACTCGCTGCGTAAACCTTGGCCTCTTCAAAAGTCATCTCCTTAGGACTTTTAGGGCCCCATTCCAAAGCAGGGACATCTTGGGCATCGCGCGGGCCTTCATACCAACCCCTAGCTCGGCTGAGCGGATCCGATCGCATCGCCTGGGTGTGAATGATATCGGATAACAATACGCTTTGAGCAAGAACAGGAGCAACAGCCTGCGAAACCTGAACAGGGACGGCTGCAGGCCCCCTCGAAGCTCCTGTCAAGGCCTGGCGCACAGACTTATCCACCTTCCCTTGTCCATTGAAAAGTTGAGCGAGCTGCTGATACATCTTCAATTGATCCTCTTCCAAGTCATCATCAGACGCTTGCTTCAAGAGCCGCTCAAGGTGCTGATTTAGCACATTGCGAAGCTTCTTATCTCTATCCACCTCAGGCTGCTGCAAGACTTGCATCAAGACCGGGATCAAATCTTCCACAAAGGCTGGTGATTGGCTCGGGCGCGCCATCCCAGGATGCTCTACTTGAAGTTCCACCCAATAACGCGGCAAGGCCTGCGAAGACTGAAAAACCACCAATTCATCGCAAACAGGCGCTTCATCTTTTAGGCAAGGGTAATAATGTTCGCAATCAAAACTAGGATCTATCGGAACCACTGGGATGTAGTGTGCATTGTAGTTCCGATAAGCTGTTGCCCCCCGCAAAAACGCTATGTCTGGTTGATAGGGATCTCCAACAACCGGAAAGGGTTCCGTCATAGAGACCCAACCCATCATCAAATGCCCCCTGCTATAAATGTCTGCCGCATAACGAGCGCTGTTCGTAAAATAGATTCCACTGCCGAAATACCCATCGTCCGTACTGCTTAACGATTCGCCCTCGGGTTCGTCCTCGAGATTGAACTTTCCAAAGAACTTAAACCCACTATTCGCGATTCCATTACACTTCTTCAGGCTACTGCCGTGCCAAAGAGGCAAGACTTTGGTGTTTTTAAAGGTTCTACGTCGCCCATCACTTTCCATTGTGTGAAAAGGCGAGAAAGGTGCAACGGCTTCCTTCCAGCGCTCGATCACTTTAGCCCGCTGATCCGCCAGAGGCTCCGTATTCCAAGTTGGCTGAGCGCTGTTGTCTCTCTCGAGCAGAGCGATATTTGCTTCAAAAGCGCTTGTTTGGTCTCGGTTATGGATACAATATACCCGCGAAAGTCCCCATTTGGTAGGCTTGTCGTGATAAAAGCAACGCCAAATAAAACGCCACTCCGGATCGGTAGGAAGTACTTCCGCCTTGGCGTAGGTAGCGTTTGAAACAAGCGTTTTGTTCTTAAAAACGCGTTCGCTGATTCCCCAAGGAATCCAAGGATCGGGCAAATCTTGACGCACGCCTGCCGGCAAAGGCTCCGGTTGAGGCGGCGGGCCACCGGCGGGAACCAACCGTAGCCCCGGCACCGAATCCTTGGCTCCAGAGGCAGGCAAAGACAACTCGCCGGGTGTTGCATCTCGAAGTTCCAGCCCAATCTTCAAAGCTCCTGTCTTCGAACGCTTCTCAGGCAAAGCCCCCAGCTCGATCAATCGCAAGAGCTCTTCTTCTGCGGCCGAAGCCTCCGAAGCTTTGTCTATTTGACGCAGCCTGTGCATCTTTTGTCGGAGCTCTTTCATGCGCTGGTCCCGCTGGATCATTTGCGCGATGTAGTCGTCACCGATGCGAGTGAGCGGCACCCAAGCCGAACCGAGCGAAAGGGGCTTTACCTCTCGAACGCTGTCTCGAATTTGCCGACCCATTCGAGCCACTTCCGAGTAAGCATCTTGCAACCAAGCTGGGCGATATCCCAGCAGATTCCAAGCGAACAAGTTGGGGGATAAAGCAAAAACAAAGAAAATAGAAACGAAGATTTGATTCATACAAATAAACACTCTCCTCTCATTGACGAGGCTATTCAAAAACCTACTTTCTTTGTTCTTAGACTTTCGACTTAGCACCGTCAATGCTTGAGCCGCTTAGGCCGACTTCGAGAAGGGCTATAGGAGGAACCCTCTCCCAACAGGAGAGGGAAGATCCATCCCGAGATATCCGACTTTGCGATTGCCCTGACGATTCGTCGAGTCCCTTGACACCCTCAGCAAAATTTGATTCTCTGCCGCTCACTTAGGCGCGTAGCTCAGTGGTAGAGCACTACCTTGACATGGTAGGGGTCGCCGGTTCGATACCGGCCGTGCCTACCAATGCACGCCCAGGATACCCTTTGCCATAGCGCCGAACACGTTCTTGCTGCTGCCGTTATTCACTTGTATCAAGGCGCTCAGATTACGATGGGCCCTAAGGACCATAGCGATGGTTTTTATTACGACATTGATATTGGCAGACCCGTAACACCGGAAGACTTGGAAAAAATCGAAGCAGAAATGGCTCGAATCATCCAAGCCAATACGCCTTTCGAAAAATCCGAAATCACGAAAGCAGAAGCTTACCCTTTGTTTGAAAAGCTCGGCCAACGTTACAAAAAAGAGATCCTGGACTGGATCCCGAGCGATACGGTCACTCTTTACAAAAACGATGATTTTGTTGATTTGTGTCGAGGACCTCACCTGGATCATGCGGGTCAAATCGGCGCTTTTAAGCTCACGGGTGTCTCGGGATCTTATTGGCGAGCCGATAAGAACCGAGAAATGCTCCAACGCGTTTCAGGTGTTGCTTTTGCGACGCAAGCACAGCTCGATGAGCACTTTCGTCGCTTAGAAGAAGCGAAAAAACGAGACCATCGAAAACTGGGACCTGCTTTGGAGCTTTTCTCCATCTCAGATCCCTTGATTGGACCGGGGTTGGTGACTTGGCTGCCAAAAGGTGCCCGCATCCGCATTGCAATCGAAGATTACTTGCGTGACATGCATTTTAAGCATGGCTATGAAATGGTCTTTTCACCTCATATCGCCAAATCCGATCTTTGGAAAACTTCGGGCCATTGGGAATTTTATCGAGATAGCATGTTTTCACCGATGGACGTGGATGGGCAAGAATATGTTTTGAAGCCCATGAACTGCCCTTTTCACATCTTAACTTACCAAAATAAACCTCGAAGCTATCGCGAGCTCCCCTTTCGCTACGCTGAATTTGGAACTGTCTATCGCTACGAACTCGCGGGTGTGATGCACGGGTTGATGCGTGTACGCGGTTTCACCCAAGACGATGCGCATCTTTTCTGTCGCTGGGATCAAATTGATGAAGAGCTAGACCGTGTTATCGGTTTCGTGATCACCATCCTACGCAAGTTTGGGTTTTCCAAATTTGAAGTCAACCTATCGACCCGCCCAGAAAAGTACGTTGGCGAACTCGATCAGTGGGACAAAGCCGAAAGCAGTCTGAAACAAGCCATTGAACGCCATCATCTAACTTACCAAGTCGATGAAGGCGGAGGGGCTTTCTATGGTCCCAAAATTGACATCAAGCTTCGAGACTGCCTAGACCGACTCTGGCAGTGTTCGACCGTTCAGCTGGACTTTAATAATCCTGAGCGTTTTCATCTTAGTTTCGTGAACTCCGAAGGCAAAGAAGAACAGCCGGTGATGATCCACCGCGCATTGCTTGGCTCTCTGGAACGCTTCATGGGAATCTTGATCGAAGAACACGCAGGCGCTCTGCCCTTTTGGCTTGCTCCAGAGCAAATTCGCATCTTAAGCATTGCGGATCGCCATTTAGACTACGCTCGCAAACTGGAAAGCACGCTCATGAACGCGGGTTATCGAGTCAAAACACCCACCAACAGCGATAAATTGGGAGCCAAAATACGAGATGCTCAGATGGCCAAAGTGCCGCTCATGCTGGTGGTTGGGGACAAAGAAGTCGAACAGCAAGGAGCCAATGTCCGAACGCGTTTGGGCGAAGATTTGGGTTTCAAGACCCCTGAGCAGCTTCTCAGTCTTTGCTCCAACCAATAAATTCGCGCTGCGCCTCTCGAATGGCTTTGCGGTAGTTTTCGACAAACTCACCGCAACCGTTCTGCTCTTTCAAGCTTAAAGCAGGCCTTTCGGCGTTCGAAACACTGAGCATCAAATGCAAGGTGCGCAGGATTGCAATTCTCCTGCTTTCTGTAGCATGTGATAAAACCGAGCACGAGATCTCTCTTCGGACGCTTTTTTTCTGAGCACCGCTGAATTCAAACCAGCGCTTCAATTCGGGCTCTGATTGCCATCCGGTTGCGACTTGATAGCCTGCGTCAAAGATTTCGAAACTTTTAGTGGCATATGCCTTGGATCGAGGATCTAACTGAGCCTCTTCCATCTGCCCCACTTGAATGGAGTCAATCAAAATAGGAGGCGTCGATATACGGGCCATCATGGCTTGGCTTATGGCTGGTACAGATTGTGCCAACAAGAGTACCCTTGAAAGTTCCGTTTCGCTCAAAACACCTCGATTAAAATCATGTATCAGATCGCAGACTCGGGAATCTCTCTGCATTTCGTCGCTTAACACGGCTTCATCTTGTTTTGAAAAGAGTAAAAATCTTTTCAAATCAGCCAGTTGATCCTGAATTCTGCTCCATTCTCGCAAAGCTACCGTATGTTTCGTATCCACTCCAAACCAACCGCGCAGTTGAGCATCCGGTCGGTCACGTTGAACCAGAGAAATGGCTTCCTCTAAAGAAAGGTTTTGGTGTTTCACCAAATAAGCCGCGAGGACAGTGGCACTGCGTCCAACACCCGATTTGCAATGAAGGTAAACCGGAAAATTGGGATTGCTTTTCATTGCTGCATCAAGCGCTAGGACTCCTTGTTGAATTTCGCTTGGCTTCATTCCGACGTTATCTTTCGAGCGAACAACTCGGCGGAACGAGCGTGTGAGAGGATCCATGTGTTCGGCTTCAAAGGGCTGTAAAATCGATACAAAGAGGGCATTGGATGGAATTTTTCTCTGAGCAATGCGATCTGGAATTGCGCCCAAGTACAGTTTTTTCGATTCTGAAGAGTGGGGAATTTGAATCCGATTAAACCAGGAAAAGCGCTTTCCGGGCTCTCCAATCTCGGATTCTTGGCCCCTTAAACGCTTTAGCCAATCCCAGGGTTTGCGTAAACTTTCTGCCAAGCCAACCAAAAGCTTTCTTCCAAAGAGCGCTCGTTGAAAATAGGCTCTTGGCGCACGCTCCAAATCAGGCGCATCTGGAGCTGGAATGGTTTGATCCGATTTTTCCTCCGAAATCGAAAATTCAGGAAGTATGTCCAATGAGTCTCGCGGACGCGTAGGAAATAAATCGGTCATCATGCTCAAAGCCCCTTAAGGGCACTGTATCATAACCGCAGCTTTTCGACTCGTTCAAGCGCTTCCCAAACACGCTCTCTCGGAATTTGTCCCGTATCCACTAAGTCATGAGCCGCATCGATTGCCGCACGCGTCTTGTCTAACTCTTTGCAAACCAAAAACAGATCAACACCAGCTAAGAGCCCTAACCTCACTAACTCTCGAACGGAATAACGATCGGCTACCGCATGCATTTCCAAATCGTCTGAAACGATGACGCCCTGATAGCCCATCTGCTGACGCAAAATTCCTGTGAGCACCTCGGAGCTTAAGGTCGCAGGATAACGAGAATCCAGCGCAGGCACCAAAATGTGAGCGGTCATGATGCAAGCGACTTTAGCCTCAATCGCAGCTTGAAACGGCAACAACTCAATCCGCTCGATGCGATCTCGCTCGTGCATAATCACCGGCAAATCCAGATGACTGTCCACCTCCGTATCACCATGGCCAGGAAAATGCTTGGCACAAGCATGAACTCCTGCAGCTTGCATACCTCGAATAAAACCAGCTCCAAAACGAGCAACTTCCTCTGGATCTCGGCTAAAACTTCGATCTCCAATAATTGGATTTTTAGGATTTGTATCGACATCCATGATTGGAGCAAAATCGATCTCAAAACCCAATTCTTTCAATTCAAAACCCATTTCAGAGCCGACTTTATAAGGCAGTTCCGGATCTTTTTTCGCCTTCAAACCCAATTCCCGCATCGAAGGAATCTCTCGACAAATCCCTTTGAGGCGCGCCACACGCCCCCCTTCTTGATCCACGGAAACAAGGCCTGGAATCGAACCGTTTAGATCGCAAAGCTGCTCTCGGGAATCGATGTTTCGTTTAAATAGAATCGTCCCCAAAGCTTGGTCTTTTTCCAGTAAATCCCGAGCCTGCCTGGGCAAGGAAGTTCCCTCAAAACCAAACATAAACAACCGACCTAATGGCAAATCACTCATCTAAACACTCCTGCTAATGACGTAGCGTATGCTGACTTTGATGAAACACAACATGCAACAAAACTCCTGCCATCAAACCTTCAAAAATTCCAATAAAGCCATCCGAAGCGTAGAGCACCCACGTTGTCCCAAAAAGATAGCCCAAAGTGGTGGTTAGAGTAATGACTCCCAGCATGGCAAGACCCCAAGTTCGGCTGAATGCAGCCTCAGCAATACGCCAAATTCCGAACCCTTCAGGAATACGATGCAACACCACAGCCGCTCCCAAATAAGCATTATCCGCCAAAGCAACGCCATCTAAAAAAGTGTGGGTTAGAACTCCAATCGACGCTAAGGACAGCAGCGAACGTTGAAGTTGGCAGCTTCGAGAATGAGTCAACTTTTGATACAAGAACGGCCACCCAAGCCCAATCCCGATTCCGATGGCTGCCATCCAATGCGCATGTTCAATGCTTTCAGGAATAATGTGAAAGAGCACCAACGGTAGAATCGAAGCAATCACCAAATAATCCACCCAACGAACGGCTCGATGATGATGATCAATCCAAGCTAAAATGGCCGGACCGCTGCACAGAGCAGCGCAACTTAACAATAATAGAATCATAGCGTGGAGTACCTCCAAATTAAAACCCAATTGGCAACCGGGTGCCTAACGATTCAGAGGTAGGCACCCATCCGACTGCTGCGTTTGACAATGAATGCTATTTTCCGCTAAAAGGCTTTTATGAGACTTCTCGTTGCCTCTCTTCTTTTGATGGCGATAGCCTGTTCAAAGAAAAGCCAATTTCGACCTGCCAGCTTAGAAGGAAAAGTTCTCACTGGCACCGTTACCTCAAGTTCGGGTACCTTCTCAGATCTAGAAGGCTATCAATTTCGAACTCTTTTTACCTCTAAAAATCAGTTTGAAACAAAAAACAATCAAGGAGCCATCGAAAGCCTTGGGCAATACGATTTCAAGAAAAATCGACTCATCTTGCAATCGAACTTCCCATTGCATCCGAACGAAACCATCGAAGTATTTCTGCATTTCACCGACCCTCATAGCGGAACCTACGAAGCGCGCAGGGTTGACGATAAAAGCAGTGAGCAATCTGGTATTTTTTCTCTGAAACAACATGCTACCCACTAAAAAACTCATCGCTCAGGCTCAAGAAGCTCGAGAGAAAGCCTACGCTCCTTACTCACACTACCGAGTAGGGGCGGCTCTTCTTTTAGACAACGGGAGCATAATCCAGGGCGTCAACGTTGAAAACGCAAGCTATGGAGCGACTCTTTGCGCCGAGCGCTCGGCAGTTGCTTCTGCGGTTTCGCAAGGTTTTCAAACATTTAAGGCCATCGCCATTGTCACCGATTCCCCCCATCCAGCGGCTCCGTGTGGACTTTGTCGCCAGGTCCTAGCGGAATTCGCTCCGACACTTCCCATCCTCTTAGCCAACATACAAGGAGATGTTCTCGAAACCAATCTCGAAACGCTTCTTCCCATGCAGTTTACACTAAAATGACCCGAATCTTGGCTGTCGATTTAGGCATCAAGCGAACCGGAATCGCGGTCAGCGATGAGCGACACTTGACGACTCGCGCTCTTCCAACGCGCATCCCCCAAAGCCGATTGGAAGATATCGAGCACTTATTTTCTTTGTGTCGCGATCTGGAAGTTAAAATCGTTCTGATTGGCTACCCACTGCTTCCACAATCCCGGGAAGAAGGCCCGATGGCTAAAAGAGCCCGAGGTTTTTTTGAAACCATGCTTCGTCTAAACCAACAAGATCTTGACATTCTTCTCGTCGACGAGACTTATACGTCGCTTGAAGCGGCTCGAAGGATCGGTTCACGCAAACCGTTGGATGGGGAATCTGCTCGAATCCTGATTGAGACCTATCTCCATGAAAAAGACTATACGCCTTAGCTTCCTATTATCCTGCGTTCTCTCTGTATTTTTCCTGGCCATCTGCACTTACGTTCAGCACTGGGGACATACTAAGCTTAACCCCCAAGAAATCGAAGTCATTATTGAGCGAGGAAGCAGTGCACATCAAATCGGCAGAGAGCTGAAGAAGTCGGGCGCTATTTCAAGCTCATTTCTATTTTTTGCTTATCTGAAGCTCTTTACAAAGGACACTCAGAAGCTGAAAAGTGGCGACTATCTGATTCCGAAGGACACAACCCCCAAACGGATCATCTATATTTTATCGCGTGGCCTCCAAAAAGAATTTCGATTCACCGTTCCAGAAGGCTCAAACCTAAGCCAGATTGTTGAAATCATTGCAAAAACAAAACTGGCTACAGCCGAAGCCCTGCAACAAGCCCTGCAAAATCCCCTTTTATTAGAAGAACTCAATATTCCGAACGGATTAAAAGGCGGGATCGAAGGCTATCTCTTCCCAGACACCTACGTGTTTCAGGCAGGCACACTGCCCATCACCATCTTTCGGCACATGAACGCAGAGCTCAAGAAGCAATTCACACCTGACATGCTCGAACGCATGAAAAAGCTCGGGTTCAGTTTTAGCGAAGTACTCACCTTCGCTTCTCTCATCGAAAAAGAAACCGGGCACGAAGCGGAACGGCCTTTGATCGCCAGCGTATTCTATAACCGTCTTCGCAAAGGCATGAAACTCCAAACAGATCCCACCACGATTTACGGCGTTGAGCGTCCCAAAGGAAGGATTCGTAAAAAAGACCTTAAAAATGCTCACGAATACAACACTTATCTTCACGCTGGACTTCCACCAGGCCCCATCGCATCGCCTGGCTTAGCTGCCATTAAAGCGGTTCTTTGGCCTGCCAAAAGCTCTTTTCTCTATTTTGTCAGCAAAGGAAACGGAACTCACGAATTTTGCGCCGATTACACATGCCACGCACGCGCCATTGGAACGTGGTTGACCAAAGCCTCCGAATCCCCTAAGGACAACCAGCAACCTGACCCATAGACCAAGCTCATCTCAAGCGGTCTGGTTCGAATAGGAGATACAAAATGGCACGTTATAGAGGACCTCGTTTAAAAATTATTCGCCGTCTCGGCACCCCGCTTCCAGGGCTCATGCGAACCGATCCGGATTTGCGTAGACCTTATGGTCCAGGTCAACATGGACCTACCAAGCGAGCCAAGCTCTCGGATTACGCTTTGCGTCTCAGAGAAAAACAAAAAGTTCGTTTTCACTATGGACTCAGCGAAAAGCAATTCCAACGTTACGTTGCCAAGGCTTTTGGCTCGAAAGGAAATCCAGGTTTGACCCTGTTGACCTCCCTAGAGCGCCGTTTGGACAGCGTTCTTTTCCGAGCAGGGTTTGCCCCAACGATTTCAGCAGCTCGCCAAATGGCACGCCACGGTCACGTCTCGGTGAACGGTCGCAGAGTCGACATCCCATCCTACTCTCTTCAAGTAGGCGATGTGATTGCTCCTGGTGAAAACTCCAAGATGAAAGAGGCCATTCAGCAAAATCGGCAAGATCCCAACAACCTCGCAATCCCGCCCTATCTCACTTCGATCGAAAGCAGCGATCAATTCAAAGTCGCCATGGTTCCTGCACGAGAAGATATCCCGGTGATTGTCAATGAGCAATTGATTGTGGAATACTACTCCGGGAAGTAGGTGATCAATGATTCCGTGGATCCATCAGACGAGCCCAGTAGCTTTGGTGATCTTGGCCCTTCTCCTTATCCTTTCGATAACGAGTTGGTCCATTATCCTCTTGAAGTGGTTTTCTTTACGAAAAGCCGAAAAGAACTCGTCTGAATTCACGGATCTATTTTGGAAAATTCGTCGATTTGATCAACTTTTTGACGAATCCAGGCATCATGAAAATAGCCCTGTGGCACGCATGTTCCGGCAAGGCTATCGTGAGCTTCAACTAAACGAACTTGGCTTAGAGCAAGCGTTAAGGAAAGCAGGACGACAAGAGCTCAAGCAGCTTGAATCGATGGTGCCTTTCTTGGCGACGGTTGGTTCCACTTCGCCCTTCATTGGGCTTTTAGGGACCGTTATTGGGATCATGGCTTCCTTTGAGCAAATCGGACTTCGAGGTTCCGCCAGCCTGGCTTCAGTAGCCCCTGGTATCTCGGAAGCTCTTATCGCTACGGCAGCAGGCCTTCTTGCAGCCATTCCGGCAGTGATGGCTTATAACCACTTTTCCAATCAAATTCGATCGATTGCAAGCGAGATGGATACCTTTTCAAACGACTTTATCAGCCTAGCTCGACATCATGCCTCGCGTCCCTAGTCATGTCGCGATTATCATGGACGGAAATGGACGCTGGGCCTCTCAAAAAGGCCTACCACGTCTGCAGGGCCACAAAGCAGGCGTTGATGCCGCTACGGCCATCGTCCGACATTGTGGCGAACTCGGTATTCCTTACTTAACGCTCTTTGCTTTTTCATCTGAAAATTGGAATCGTCCATTCCAAGAAATCAGTGGACTCATGCGCATATTGAGCAATTACCTGACTAAAGGCGCCGATGAATTGATTGAAAACGGCGTTCGCATCAAATTGATCGGCAATCTCGCAAGACTCCCTCAAGCGCTGCAAAAAGCGCTCCGATCGATTTGCAATCGAACCGCGCTGGGTTCAAAACTCACCCTGACCCTTGCCATTTCCTACGGATCCCGATCCGAAATTGTGGAAGCAACGAAAAGTTTGGCTCAAGATGTGTCTTTAGGCAATCTCTCGATTGAAGACTTAACAGAGTCCTTATTCGAACAGCGTCTCGAAACTTTTGGCGTACCGGATCCAGACTTACTGATCCGAACCAGTGGAGAAATGCGAATTTCAAATTTTCTTCTTTGGCAACTCTCGTACGCAGAGCTTTACATGACTCCTGTCTTATGGCCTGACTTCACTCAAAAAGACTTCGACCTGGCACTGCAAGACTACGCGAAGCGCCATCGGCGTTTTGGACGCTCCTCATGAATCTACTCTTACGAACAGCAACTGCCCTCTTTCTATTGCCCGTCCTTCTTTGGGCCTTCTACGTGGGCCAAGCTCCCCTGTACGGACTCTTAGCTGTTCTTCTTGGCTTTAGCCTCTGGGAATACGCCTGCATGCTCTGTGGGCGACTTTCACATTTTCAAAAATGGATCGGATTTCTGTACATTTTTTCAGGTATCGCTTCTTTAGCGATGATTCGAGAATTTGCTGGATTTGAATGGGTCTTACTGGCGTTCATTGCCACCTGGTCGAACGATACTTTTGCGTATTTTGCAGGAAGAGCTTTCGGAAAGCATTTGATGGCTCCCACCATAAGCGCCAAAAAGACTTGGGAAGGCTTTTTAGGAGGGGCTTTAGGCACTTTGTCGATGCCCTTCTTGCTCCACTCTTTCCTACCCTCTTTATCAAGCCAGCAACTGTTCTTTGCTTCTCTACCGTGCGTGCTGTTGGCTCCGGCGGGTGATCTGCTTGAAAGTAAGGTGAAGCGACTTTGCCAAGTCAAAGATTCCAGTACCCTCCTGCCAGGCCATGGCGGATTTCTTGATCGCATTGATGCTTTATTGCTGACAAGCCCCTGGATTCTTCTCTATGCTTTGTCTCAATGAACGCGCCCTTTTCCCTACAGGGCGATCGAGTTCTAAGTCTACCTAGACAACAGGGGGGGCGCAAATTCGTGAAAATCGGCTGAATGAGATGACAATGATTTTTTGAGATTGCTAGGGCGTGTCCTCATTTCATTTTCCTAACTTCAACCAAATCATCGAACAGGCCAAATACATAATTGCCCGGCAGTTGCGAGCTAATTTCTCAAACCTAGTCGCAATACCTCTAAAGCACTTAAGTCTCGCGAATAGATTTTCAACAAGATGTCGGTGCCTGTACAAATGGGAGTCAAATTCTACATTTGGCCTCATACTGTTCGAACGGCACGGAATGATTGGTATTGCACCTCGATTTCGGATATGTTGCCGAATCTCATCTGAATCACAGCCTTTATCGGCAATTACGTTCTCGGCTCCATGGGCCTGGTTGATGATTTTATGGGCGGCAGTTGCGTCCTGTACTTCACCCCCAGTGATTTCAAAATCGATTGGATTTCCATGCGCAATTGAAGCGGTTAAATGCTATTTTCCAGGCGCAAAATTCTTGAGGGACATCGCGCCACGGCCCCCAATTCGAAGCTTCTATAGATAGCTTCCATGACATTGCATCCATTTTTAGATTGATAACAACCTTTTTTGAGAACGGTTTGTAATTGATCCCAGGTTGAATCGATTAAAAATCGATGAGCCATGTAGAAATCCTCGAATTTCCATAGATCAGAGTCTCAAACCTTTGTCGATCGGGGTTCTTGCACGATATTCCGAACGGATACGAAACTTACTCCCCAATTTTAGCCAAACTCAAACTGAGGGCACACCCTAGCAAAATCAATCAGTTAGGGAGAATTCGATAAGCCCTGAGCGTAATAATCATCGTCAAAGCGGAATACGCTTGGAACTTTGTAGAAAGGCGGACGACACCCCCAAATCAGGGTTTGATGCAAACTCGAGTTTGCTTGTAGTATTCATGAAAAAGTGTTAGACAGGAGATGTTTGCGATACTTTTTGAGCAGAATCAGGAGGGTGTTGATGAAGTCATTACAATTTTTGGGTCTATTCATAGCTGCCTTGGGGCTCCATTCCAACAGCCAATATCCAAGTGCGATTCTAGGCATTAAGGCGCATGATCACCCACCCTATGCCGTTTTAGAGGATGTACGTGCGCACCCAATCGCTTATAAAGAATTTGCAAGCATTCTATTGGAGTTGGCGATCGGAAATGAGCCGAACGATCAGGTGGGTGTCGATTATTTGGCAAAAATATACAGGCGATATTGCCCGAAACCAAAATCTCTAATATTTGACTCTCTGAGTCCTTACAACCAGATGGCGATAGAAGACTTATTGAAGTTTCCTCAAGGTGTCTTTCAGAAAGCCGCTGAATCGGTTGGCTGTCGATTTTTAAGCCAAGATTGATTGCGTAAATTGCTTTTTGAAGGATCTGAGAGGTAAAAAATGACGAAATGGCTCAGGATTTCCTCTGCCTTGAGCTTGATGGCTTGCTTGGGGCAAGGTGTTCAAGCAAGCTTGGGATTTTGTGTAGATTCTCAACCTTCTAGTTTGGCATTGTTGTTAAACTATCCAGATCAACTTCCATATTCGTCAGCGATATTTCTGGCTTCTCATAATAGTTTTGTTGCTAAGAATGAAGGTTATCTTTATGCGCAGCAAACTATGAGCTTAGAACAGCAGTATGATTATGGAGTGAGAAGTTTCATGCTCGATCTGCATTGGTATTCTTCGAGTGAGGCAGAGCAATACGTTGCTCTTTGTCATGGTCGCTGTATGGCTTTTCCTTCTGGGGTCACGAGTCTGAGCCCGCCAACACGGTTACAGGATTACTTTCATCGAGTAGCGCATCTACTGGAACGAAATAGCTATGATATCATCACGCTTCATTTAGAAAGTTACACCGGTGAAAAAGGGCAGTCATACTTGGCTGAAGCCCTAAGAGAATCGGGTCTTGAAAACTATCTTTTGCCTCGAGAAATCGATCCAAACGATGTAACTCTTACTCTAGGAAGAATGCGCCAGCACAATCATCGGCTCGTCATTTTTAGCGATAATTCTCACGAGCTCGTTCATCATGTCAGAGAGCTCAGAGAGACTCGCTACTCGCTAGGAGAGGCTCCTGAGTGCCAAATGCGTTTGAATGAGGGGAGAGATGAAAAAAAGATAAAAAATCTATTTTTGTTTAATCATTTCTACAAATTAAGCACAGAATTAAATGGCAAGAAATATTCTGATATAAATAACTATCAAGCAATGATGGATCGCATTGATCTATGTTTTGCTCAAGAAGGGATTTACCCAAATTTCATAACGGTGGATTTTGTCGAGAAGGGGGATTACGGTGGAGCAAGAGAGCTTGTTTTAAAATTACAACAAGACAAGCAACAAGAGTGCTTAGTTCCGCAAGAGCATATTCTCAATTCAGCCAAAGCTTCTTATGAAATGGGAACCGATTCTAAAACCGGTGCTGGGTTATTAGCCTGCGGGTTTTTCGCTTTTCTGACTATGCATTTGATGGTTATTAATGACCTTGCGATGCATTCTCCTCTCAAAACTATTTTCGTAGCAAGTACCATAACAGCTCCTTGGATTGGATGGGTTTCCTACCAATTAGGCTATTGGGCAGAATATTATACACATATTCCCGTGGGAGAGGTGGTTCAAAGCCTCAGTGTCTCGTTCCTGACGACCCTGATCCTCTCCTTATTTGGGTGATGATTGAGAGCAAGCCAAAGCCCTATTTCTTCACTGATTTCGTTTAGGTGAGATTTCCCTCAAATGCGACTCGGCACGATTGACCGCATGAAAGCCTTGCTTTACAAACCCCTCAACATTTTCTAGAAGGCTTGGGTATCCAGGTGAGCTCTTTTCACTCTCATTTGTCTTGAACCCGGACAAGAAGTAGATATATTGAAGTCCTAAGAATAATGAGTTTGAACAACAAGCTCTATTCACAGCGATTTAACATCGATGAGCTTCGCACGCTCGTAGGAGCAAGAGGTGCGGAAGGGGAGCCATGAATGCCAGCAACCCTGGCTCGTGGAGAATGACGCTACATTGGAGCAACGATTCGGAAGGAATATCGTCAGCACATAAAAAAAGATGCTGGGCTAGAACATCGTTTCCAGCCTGTTTTGCTTACAGATGCCGTGACCATTCTAAAGAGGCATTAAAGAACGCCATGAGTTGCATCATGGAATTCGCATCACAGACGGGGCCATTGTTTCGGCCTGCGTACTCTCTAATCGCTATATCACCGGTCGCGAGCTACCCGATAAAACCATTGAATTGATCGATGAAGCCGCAAGTGCCTTGAAAATGCAGATTGAATCCTGTCCAGAAGAACTCGATGAGCTTGCCCTTCCCTAGCGTGATGAATACGGACACAGCAAAAGCAATCAGCACAATCGACATAGACTTCCCACAGTAAACTGGCCTTGGAATTAAACGAAACATCTCTAAGTCATTTATCGATTGCATTTCACTTTGGCTTTCCATTATCCCTAGTTTATGAATGCACGCACCGAAAAGTTCAGCCAAAAAGCCATTCAACTTTACCATCATAGAAATTTAATCCACTTTAACGATCAAGAGACTCTGATTGAAGCGATCAGCAACATGCTGGGACTGTGCGGCGCAAACCCCATTGCCTTTCTCTCGATCCATGCGCGTCGACCAAATTTGCGTCTCAATGATTTGGATGAAGCTATTTTTACAGATCGCACTTTGTTGCGAGCCAATGTCTTCCGAAATTCTTTATCCCTCGTGAACTCACAGGACTTTGGGATCTACTACCGTGCTTTGCATCAACCTCTGAAGACCAGTGGACTTGAAAAACTCGCTCCGTTCGGCATTCTTGAAGCCGATATCGAACGTGCCGAAATACGATTACAAGAGTCCAATTTCGGCAACTCTAAAACGCACGAAGAGATTATCGACATCTTATACCCGAACCAAAGTAACCATTACTCCCTGGATGCCCAGAAGCTCTTGATCCGTAAACTCTGCGAGTTAGGCATTATCGTACGAACTTTTCACAAAGGCTGGAAAGGCAATGATTTTTCATACGCTTTGATGAAGCGATGGATTCCTCATCTAAAGCTCAATACCGAAAACCAGGAGAGCGCTCGAGTTCAATTGATTCGTAAGTACATCCGTTGCTATGGACCTGTATCGAAACAAGATATTCTCTGGTGGACAGGGTTGAATATCAATCAAGTCAATCGTTCTCTCTCCAACCTCAAACGCGAACTCACGGTCTTATCTTCCGAGGTCAACAAGGAAGAATTATGGTTCCTAAAAGACAATCTTTCTCTGCTCGCCTCCAGCCAAACAACGCACAGCTTTCCCATTTTTCTTCCCCCCTGGGATCCTTTTACAACCGGATGGGCCAATCGAAAACGAACGATCAAAAGCGAATACTCTCATTTTGTTTATGATCAACTTGGCAATGCTTCGAGTTGCATTGTCGATCAAGGAAGAATCGTCGGGGTATGGCAGTTTCGAGACTCCCAAGAGCATATCTTCGAATATCACTTATTCGAAAGCTATCAAGAACTCCAACATGATTGTCGCTATGCCGCAGAACGATACGCCAACCAACTGGCTCGCATCTCTGGTTCCAAGGTAGCACTCGTCTATCAACGGCCACTTCCAGAACCCCTTCCGAAACGCCCTGCAGGCTCTTTCTTTTGGCCCGTAGGAAAAGAACCGCCTTTCAAAACCAACAACCCCGAATTACTCCAAAGTCCTCTTGAAAGGCGAATCCAGAACCCACCCCGAAAACCCTACCTCCATACTTTGAGCCACACGATATGAACGGTGATCCGAACAAGCATGCCAAGCAGGCACACGTTGGCCCTTGATTATTTGACGAAAAAAGACAAGATGGCGAGCTCTATGTTCAAGCTTCTTCGGTCTCCCTCTTCCTACTTCGAGACTTTATCGCTTTCCGCCCCAGGGAATCGCTTTATCACTCAAGGATTTTTCTTTCTATGGTTTGGCATTTTCAGCGAACAAGCCACTCTCTACTTTTTAACCCGTCTCGCAAAGACATCTCCACGGATTCTTGAATTAATATCCGCTCAACAATTCAATCTCATTCAGAATGAAAATGTGTTGCAGCTGGTCCTATCTCCTTTGATCGCTTTTTTCGGAATTTACCTGTTTTCGAGCCTTCTGCATGTGTTCCTCAAAATTGCTTCAGCAAATCCAACGGAGCTAGATTACGACAAGACCCTGAATCTAGTCGCTGTTTGCCAGCTTCCCAGGCTTTTTTCTTTTATTCCTTTGCTTGGCCCTGCTATCGCTCAAATCTGGGTTCTGATGTTAATGATGAAGGGTATCCAAAAATTTTACGGAATTCGTTACCTGCATTCGATCGTTTGCATCTTGATGGGAGTCTTTTTTCTGAAAATCTGTTGGGGTTCTGCTTTGCAGCTTATCGCACTTTCGTTGTAACCTCATACACGAGGGTATTTCATGCGACTTCTGATCTGTGCTTTCAGTTTTGTCTTTCTCTCTTGTACAGCGCCCAGACCGTTGAACCCAGCGGCTTTAGCGCAAGAAAATGCATGCGTCCAAAGTCTTCAGATTGAAGACTTCCAAGGAGCTCAAATCCGCTGTGAATTGTGCTTAGAGTATGATGAATCCGTTGCTGCATGCATGAATGGACTCGGATTGGTGGCTTATTCACGAGGAAACCGTAACAAGGCCGTGTCTTATTTTACCAAAGCCATCAAGCAAAGTAAAAATTTTGCGCAAGCTCGCAACAATCTTGGCGTCCTCTATTTTAAGGAAGATAACTTTTCGGGCGGGATCCCTTACTTTAGCGCAGCGGTTGAAATTGACCCAGGTTACGAAGATGCTCGATATAATTTGGGCCTTAGCTATCTCAGAATGGGTCAAGCCAACCTGGCCAAAGGAGCTTCTCAAAAAGCACTCGAAAATTTTAAAGATTCGCTGCACCAATATTTAAAGCTCATCGCCATTAACCCAGCCTATGTAAACGGATACCGGGATTTGGGCGTGATCTTTAGCATCAGGGCTTCCATGCAAACTTTGCAAGCCAAGCGTGAAGAAGACTTGAAACAAGCCACAAACTACTTTCAAAGTTGCCTGCAACTGGATTCTACTCATGAAACATGCCTCGAGAGTTTCGGGCAACTTCTATTGGTTGAGCATCAATACGAAGCAGCTCTGCAACAATTTACAGGCTGCTTAGCCAGCAATTCAAAGAATGCTGTTTGTATTTCCGGAATCGATCAATCTTACCAAGGCATCCAGTTCAAGAGTCAAGCCCTCCAGGACTATGTCGCTCAACTCAAGAAAGATCCCAAAAATGCCGATGCTCACGATGGATATTGCAGCATTCTATTCGAAAACGGAATGAACGACCTTGCTGTCTCAGAATGCCAGGCTGCCATCGCTTTGAACCCTAAGCTTTGTTCGGCCTATTATCAACTCGGCATGTATTACAAAAAAACCTTAAACAGCCCACAATCCCTCACGAATTGCCAATCCTTCGCACTTTGCCCAAGCTCCACCAAAGACCCGGAGCAGTCTGCACAGTGCAATCGTGTGATCACCACACTCAGCAATGGCCAATGACGCAATCACTGACTATTACCGATGGACCCTCCCAAGGCTTTGTGTTTGAGCTGGCCGCCAAGCAGTCCGAAATTTTCATTGGGCGAGAAAAATCATGCACCCTCGTTTTAGACAGCAAAAGTGTTTCACGGAAACACGCCCTCATTCGGCAGGATATTGATGGCGTTTGGCTTGAAGATCTGAAAAGCAAAAATGGTGTTTGGTTGAATGGAAGCAAGATATCCAAGCCCGCTTTATTACAAGATGAAGCGCAGATTCAGATGGGCGATATTCACTTACGTTTTTCCGATTCCAATGCAGCAATTCTTAAAAAGCTCTCGACTGTTCCAGCGTTCCATGAGGCAGAAACGGCAGATTCGAGCTCTTCAATCGCAAATTCGAACGTGCTCTTGGAAGACTCGACACCCCAGAGCATGCCCTCTCCCTGGTTAGACTATGTCTACATTGGATCAATGGTGGTTGTGGTGGCCGGACTCATCGTAGGTGCCTTGCTATGGTTCAACAACTAATATAGTTTGCGAGGACCTATGTTCTGTTGCCAATCTTGTGGTCAAACACAGCAAAAATGGATGGGCAAATGCCCGGCTTGTCAATCTTGGAACACGCTAACAGAAGAGGTCTCTTCCGACCGACTCAAAAAGCCAAAACGGACTCCAGGGCCGAAACCAACTCGAATCACAGAGGTTGTTCATGAATTTGTGAAACGATACTCTTTTGGTCTGGCTGAGCTCGATCGAGTTCTCGGAGGCGGACTTGTTCCCGGCTCCGTCACCCTCATCAGCGGGGAACCGGGTATCGGCAAAAGCACCTTGCTGCTCACCTGCGCCCATCGCATTGCCGAGCTGGGTCAAACCGTTCTTTACGTTTCAGGAGAAGAATCTCTCACGCAAATTCACATGACCGCCGAACGACTCGGTGCCTTAAATCCTCGACTTTTGCTGTTGGCTGAGACCAACTTAGAATCTGCCAGGCAAGCCATCGAAGAGACTCGGCCGAACGTTTTGATTTTAGATTCGGTTCAAACGCTCTATTCTCCGGAAATTGGTTCTGTAGCGGGCTCTGTATCGCAAATACGAGAAGTAACAGCTCAAATCGTTCAACAAGCTAAAAGCAACAACATGGCAACTTTTTTAGTGGGCCATGTCACCAAAGATGGCCAAATCGCAGGCCCACGTTTGCTCGAGCATATGGTTGATACCGTGCTCTACTTTGAGACGGCACGTTCAGGGCCGTATCGATTCTTACGAGCCCACAAAAACCGTTTTGGTTCCACTCAAGAGTTGGGCGTGTTTGAAATGCGCTCAACGGGTTTGATTGAAGTCAGCAACCCATCCGCTTTTTTTCTAGCCGAACGCCCTGTGGGCCGACCTGGCTCTGCGATTGCCGCCGCCATCGAAGGTTCTCAGCCAATCTTAGTCGAAGTTCAGGCTCTTTGTGTGCAGACCTTGTTCGGAAACCCAAGACGGACCACGGTTGGAATCGAATCCACTCGATGCGCCATGATCGCTGCTGTCTTGGAAAAGCACGCCGGTATCGCTCTATCGGGCTATGATTTATTTCTCAACGTGGCAGGAGGCGCTATGTTAAGTGAAACAGCGGTCGACCTTCCGGTGGCAGTTGCTTTGGCTTCTAGCTTGACCGGCAAAGCCGTTGAAGCGGATCTGGTGTGTTTTGGAGAAATCGGCCTATCCGGAGAGATTCGCGGGATACACCGCGTTGAATCCCGTCTACAAGAAGCAAAACGCATGGGGTTTCGAAGAGCTGTTCTCCCGCAGGTGAGCCTGGAAGGACTTAGCGTACCCAGCGGGTTCGAAGTTATCTCGGTAAGCACACTCTCGAAAGCCATGGAGGCTGCATTATGCCTTGGATCTTGAAAACCGAACCTTCTGAATATTCGTTTGCGGATCTGGAACGCGAGAAAATAACCCGTTGGGATGGAGTCCGCAATTATCAAGCTCGCAACAATCTCAGATCCATGAAAACAGGCGATCCTTGCTTGATTTATGAATCCGTTGGACCCAAAAAAATCGTAGGCTCGGCAAGAGTCTCTCAAGAAGCCTACCCAGACCCCAAAGACCCTTCCTGGCTTTGCGTCGACATTGCTCTGGGATCGCGATTTCCCAACACTGTCTCGCTTGATTTCTTGAAGTCAGACCCGGTTCTCAGCCAAATTTCACTGGTCAAACAATCTCGACTCAGCGTCTGTCCAATCACCCAAGGTGTGTATCAAAGCATCGTCCATGTGTGCCAGCTTTCAAGTCTTTGAACCCCAGCGTGATTGTCAATGCTTGGAATTCATGCCAAATTGAGGCTTCATGTTTGACCTGCTCACAGACCCCAATACCTACCTCAGCCTGATGACACTCACAGCGCTTGAAATTGTTTTGGGAATCGATAACATTTTGTTCTTAAGCATTGTTGCCTCTCGACTGCCCAAACATCAACAAGAAACCGCTAGGCGTCTGGGACTCTCTCTTGCTCTCATCGGTCGTTTGTCACTTTTATTTAGCTTGTCTTGGCTTCTCTCTCTGCATGAGCCCCTATTGGTTCTCGCGGGCTACGTTTTTTCGGCTCATGATCTGGTCCTTGGCTTGGGAGGGCTATTTCTGATCTACAAGGCCACTCAAGAAATTTATCTCTCGCTCGAAGGCCGGGAAGAGGCAAGAGAAGTCAAAGTACTTTCTTTGCGATCCGCTTTGGTTCAAATCTTTCTTCTAGATATCGTATTCTCATTGGATTCCATCATTACTGCGGTCGGATTAGCCAACCAGATCGCGATCATGTCGATTGCTATTTTGATTGCTGTGGTGATTATGCTCTTTGGCTCCCGCTATGTGAATGATTTCCTCGAAAAGCATCCTTCTATGAAAATCCTAGGCCTGGCATTTTTGTTGTTAGTCGGGGTACTGTTGTTTGCGGATGCACTCGGAACCCATTTTCCAAGAGCTTATGTTTACTCGGCGCTCGGATTTTCGGCATTTGTTGAATTTTTGAATATTCAACATCGAAAAAATAATCGCGCTGCATGAACCTTTTCCTGGGGATCCTTCGACTTAAGATCCATGAGTCGAAGTGATCAAATGGAAGCCAGGCAGACACAAACTTGATTCCTGTCGTACTTTCGCTTAATCTCCCTTCCATGCCTTCTGCAGCCTTCGTTTTTGGATTGAAAATGCTCCACTGGCCCTGCTATTTTCGATTTCTAGCAAATCTTAATAAGCCCATTGCAGCGCAAGATCTCGTCCTTTCTCAAATTGTCACCTGTCTTTCGAACACAAAGTACGGGCTTCTTTTTAATATTAACCGAAGAGATCCCTATCCTGAACTCATTCAAAAACTTCCGTTGGTCAGTTATGAAAAGCTCAAACATTGGATTTTACGTCAGCAAAATAGCCTCAGCGATCTTTTAGTGAACGAGTCGGTGATTCGATATGAGCTCATAAAAGACAATTCAATTGTACCTTATACAAAATCATTAATCCGTTCTTTTTATCAATCGTTTTCTATTCAGCTCGTTAGCACACCTCAAGAAGAACTGGATCTGGATGGCTGCCTAAATTACTATCGTTCTTACTGCTCTGGCGGCACATCTTCCTTTCCGTTTCAGGCTGCTCCGTATTTTGTGGAAGGCCCTTTGTTTGTTAAAATAAAAGGCAGCCCGGGCTTATTGCCTTTAGTCTCCGAGGTTTTCTTTGAATTTCAAAGCGCCTCAAAATCTATTTTACGGCTTCACGAAGTTTGTGAAGGAGACACCTACGAGCTTGTGATTACCCAAAAATCGGGACTCTATCGCTATCGAACCGGGATCCGTGTTCGAGTGGGAGCTCTGTTTCGAAAAACTCCAACCTTTGAGGTGCTAGAATGCTGAAGCGAATATTCTTTTTCGTCAGCCTCACTTTAATCAGCACAATGGCAACGGGAAGAACGTGGTATCCCACGAAACTTTATCTCGATTCGAAGCCCATTCAGGTCTACTTTAACGATGGCGATACCTTTCATTATCTTTCGAACGGAGCCCGCATTTCGGCTCGCTTAACAGGGTACAACACTTTGGAGTCGTTCGGGCCCATCCACCAGTGGGGGCAATGGACGCCGGAAGAACTCTTTGGAATCGCCAAAGCAGCAACCCAAGAAGCTCGCAAAGGAAGCTGGTATTGCCATTCTGGAAGCCATTCAGACACATACGGTCGCCAGCTCGTCTCTTGCCCCGACTTGGCAAAACATTTAATCGATCGCGGACTCGCTCACGTCATGCTGATCAATTCAACGGAAAGATCTCCTCTCCTCTCCTTCCAAGCTCAGGCCATCCAAAATCAATTGGGGTTTTGGAAGAAAGGTGTACCAGCGTATGTTCTTAGTTCCGTCCACAGTGCCGATGAATCGCATCGCCGTGCTTACGATCGACTCGTATCCACACAAACAGGGCGTTCGTTTCTCATTGTACACAATCGCACCTACTCTCCCTGTCAAAAAGTTCAACATACATTGTCTGCTTCCGAGTATTCTTCGAGTATGGTTTACCTCCTGTCAAATCAACGTTATAGAGCGTCTAATCCGTGTTAGGTCATGAAATTCGGCCCCCCTTTGCAACAGGGCTTTGAGCTGTCAGAGTGCACAGGATGAAAGGCATGAATGATTTATTCGCCAAAGAGCTCGAGATCCGAAAAGTAATTTGTGACAAGGCGATTCATGCGTTTCAGGTTTACGGTTACGAGCAACTTCAAACCCCGGTTCTAGAGCAACTTTCTCTCTTTGCGCGCAGCGCAGGTGAAAACAGCGATATTGTTTCCAAAGAAATGTATTCGCTCGAGGATCGAGATGGAACGCTGCTGTGCATGCGGCCTGAGGGGACTGCCGGGGCTGTTCGAGCGCTGGTCGATTCGGGTTATTTCAATCAAGACCCTGAAGTCAAAGCATTTTATATTGAACCGATGTTTCGACGCGAACGCCCTCAGAAAGGCCGTTTGCGCGAATTTACTCAAATTGGAGCTGAATACTTCGGTGTCCCGACTCCGGAAGCCGACATTGAATTTTTAGCCATGATCTACGACTGGCTTTCCAGCCTTCCGATTGGACCCATTGAATTGGTCATTAATTCTCTCGGTGAGAGTTCGGAGCGTCAACACTACCTGGATGCTTTGCAAGTTTTTTACACGCCGCTTCAAGAAAAGCTTTGCTCAGACTGTCAACGGCGCCTAACAAAAAACGTCTTACGACTTCTGGATTGCAAAGAGCCCAAATGCATCGCGCTCGCAGAGAATTCACCGCAACTATCAAAATACCTTGGGGAAACATCCCTCACGCACTTTGAAACCGTCCAACAAGGCCTCCGAAATCTCTTCATTCCTTTTCGCGTTTCGAATAATTTGGTTCGAGGCCTGGATTACTATACGCGTACCGTATTTGAATTTGTGTCGCATTCCGGTCTTGGTGCGCAAAATACGATAGCTGGAGGTGGGCGCTACGACGGACTTGTTGAGGAACTTGGAGGCCTCAAGGTTCCGGCAATCGGTATGGCAGCAGGCCTTGAACGCTTGGTGATCCTCCTCGAAGAACAAGGTTATCAACCTGAGCTGAAACGCCCAGTTTGCACACTCGTTTACGCCGATGAGCCCGGACAAAAAAAAGCTTTTGAGCTTCTAATGGCAGGTCGTAGGCAAGGTCTGTATCTGGACATGGATCCGAAAAATCGCAGCGTGAAATCGCAAATGCGGCGCGCAGATCGAAAACAATCGCAATTTGCGGTTGTTCTGGGCGAAAACGAAGTGCTTTCTGGAACAGCTCAGTTGAAAAGCCTAGCCGATGGAAATAGCCAACCGATGGAACTGACTGCTCTGCTGGTTGAGTTAAAAAACTGCGATCGTTGATCGATCGAAGCCCGTCTAGGCAGCCAATCGCATTCGTTCATCCCCACGATATTGAAGAGCTTCTCCAACGTGGTGTGCATCCACAACCCCTGATCCCTCTAGATCAGCAATGGTTCGTGAGACTCGCAGGACACGATCGTATGCACGAGCACTCAGCCCCAATCGCTCAATGGCTTGAGCCAATAATTCTTGCCCTCCAAGGCTTGGAATCGCGCATGCCATTAACTGAGCTTTGCTCATGGTCGCGTTCAATTTTCCTGCTCCCAAACGAGTTGTTTGAATCTTCTGGGCTGCTATCACCCGTTCCCGTACTCGCGCTGAATCTTCACCCGCTCGAGCGCTTTGCAAAGCGACTAAATCCACCGGTGGAACATCGATGTGCAAATCAATACGATCTAACAGCGGACCACTTAAACGGCCTTTATACCTTGAAATATCGATAAAGCTGCATCGACACCGTCGCCTCGGGCTCCCAAAATTTCCGCAAGGACACGGATTCATCGCCGCGACTAACATGATTTTGGCAGGATATTTAATCGTGGCATTGGCCCTGCTTAAAACCACTTCTCCTGATTCCAGAGGCTGTCGAAGGACTTCCAGAACATTGCGAGAGAATTCGGGTAATTCGTCCAGAAATAACACTCCGTTGCTGGCAAGACTCAGTTCTCCTGGCCTCGGGATTCCACTGCCACCCCCAATCAATCCTGCGCGAGTCATCGAATGGTGCGGAGCTCGAAAAGGACGCTGCGCAATCAGTCCACCATTGGCTAAAGTCAGTCCAGCCGCAGAATGAATACGAGTTACCTCTAAAGCCTGCACTTGATCCATCGCTGGAAGAATGCTGGGAAGGCATCGAGCCATCATCGTCTTACCAGAACCAGGCCCTCCCATCATAATCAAATTATGGCCCCCTGCTGCAGCTACTTCTAATGCACGCCGTGCTTGATACTGCCCTCGGACATCTGCGAGATCAAGCTCTTGTTCTAGATGAACCGGCATCGATTGAGCAACCGCTTTTGGAACGCGCTCATCGTTTCCAGTATTCAGAAACTCCACGGCATCTCGAAAACATTCTACCGATCGGACTTCGATCCCTTCGACCAATGCAGCCTCCGATCCATTCTCTCGGGAAACCAGCAGCCTGCGAAACCCCATCTCTTTAGCCAGTTGGGCTGCGGCGAGTGCACCTCGAACCGGCCGAACTTGACCTGACAAAGACAGTTCTCCCAACACAAAGACTCCTTCAAGCTCTTGAGGAGGAACAATCCCTTGTGCCGCTAGGATGCCCAAGGCGATAGGGAAATCAAAGCCGGTTCCCTCTTTGCGCAAATTGGCAGGAGCTAAGTTGACGGTAATGCGCCCAGATGGAAACAAGTAGTCTGAGTTTGAAATGGCTGCTTGAACGCGTACCCTGGCCTCTTTGACCGTATTTTCAGGCAAACCCACCGTTGCAAAACCTGGCAAGCCGTTGGCAATATCAATTTCGACTTGAATAGGAACAGCGTCAATTCCTTGAACAGTAGCGCAGTGAACGATAGCGAGCATAGCGGATACTTTCTTCGAAACATCTTTTTTGGCTCATCGCCAGCCTATTCAGCGATCGCTTGCACGAATATCTTTGACACGAAGTTGGATGCGACGCCTTCCCATCCATTCATTTCGGTCAGGAGTGACCAATAAATCCACTGATTCATCGAAAAGCGCTCGCTGTTCAGCCATTCCAAAAGCGATCACTTCAATCGGCTGCGTTGCATTCAATTCGGCTTTTAAATGCCCGCCTTTAAGTTCTCGAACCTGGCTGACTCGAGCGTTTCGCAAACAAAATACAGGCTCTGCATTGGATCGACCGAACGGCGCTGCCTGAGCGAGCCAATCAATCAAGTCTTCGCCAAGATCTTCGGGAGCAATTTCACCATCATGCCAAATAAGGGGCACCAAGTCTTCCGGTTTTAGCACTTGAGCAGCATGATCCTGCAAGGCATCTTGCAGAAGTTCAAAATTTTCCCAATCGACGTGAACCCCCACTGCGTGCGCATGGCCTCCGAAACCAATCAAGACGTCTTGGACCGCACAGAGGGCCTCATGAAGATGAAAGCCCGGAATGCTACGACCCGAACCTTTGCCATTGGTTCCAATCACCAGGCTCGGTTTGCCCGTTTTCTCGACCAATCGACTCGCGACAATCCCCACGACCCCAGGGTGCCAGCTATCACGTCCTAAGACATAAATCATCGCATTTCGATGTTGATCGTTTGTTGCGATTTCATTTAATGCTTCCGCAACAATATGTCGCTCGAGTTCTCGTCGTTCTTGATTGGCAGCATCCAGCTGCTCGGCAATGGTTAAAGCAGCTGAATAGTCTTTGCTGCGCAGAAGCTCGAAAGCACTCATCGCGTTATCCAAGCGACCTGCTGCATTAATGCGTGGGCCTAAGTGAAATCCTAAGGTGCCTGAGTTGACTTTATGAAGATCCACCCCTGCAGCGTCCAGCAAAGCTTTGATTCCAGGCCTCGGGGATTTTCGAATTAATTCCAGACCTTTCTGAACAAAAATGCGATTGTCCTCGATCAACGGAACCACATCCGCCACGGTTCCGAGAGCCACCAAATCAAGCAGCCTCAACAAATTGGGTTCGGGTCGTGTTTGGAAAAAGCCACGTTCACGCAGACTCTTGCGAAGAGCAATACACAGATTAAAGACGACGCCAACAGCGCACAGATGCTCCGCATTTCGATGGCAGTCTTCTCGATGAGGATTGATCACAGCAACCGCTTCTGGAAGGTTCACCGGAACCGTATGATGATCAATCACGATCACATCAATCCCTTTGCTGCGAGCAAGCGCAATTTCCTCGTGTGCGGTGACACCGCAATCCACTGTAATCAGCAGATGAACTCCCTGGGCCTCCAAGCGCTCAAGGCCCGCCTGAGAGAGCCCATAACCTTCCGTCAAGCGATTCGGAAGCGTGACAAAAACAGACGCTCCAAGGCTCTCCAAAAACTCGGCTAAAGTGACACTGGATGTCACTCCATCTACGTCGTAGTCTCCAAAAATACCGATCCGTTCACCTTTGCTCAAAGCCTGCATCAAACGTTGACAAGCTTCTTGCATTCCCGCCAACGCATCGGGGTCTGGCAAGTCGGATAGGCTGGGTTTGAGATAAAGCTTGGCTTTATCCAAAGTATCCATGCCGCGCGCCACGAGAATGCGAGCCAGAAGCCGATGAATATCCAGCTCTATCACCAAACGGTTCACCGACTCTTGTTCAATTTCTCGCTCAACCCAACGCCGCATAGACCCCCGAAGGTATCATTGTGCTCTTGACTTGGCTACCCCACGCCGAAATCTTTGCTCTATCTCTAAAAGCTTGGCTTTATTGGGAATTCCTCCGGCATAACCAGTCAATTTGCCATTGGCTCCAATCACTCGATGGCACGGAACAAGAATCGATATGGGATTTTTTGAATTCGCCAACCCAACGGCCCGAGCTGCTTGCGGAGAACCTATTTCTTTTGCAATCTCAGCGTAAGTTCGAGTCTGCCCATAGGGAATACGCTGAAGGGCTGCCCATACACGAAGCTGAAACTCGGTTCCTTTTAATTCCAGTGGAACCGTGAATTCCTGCCTGAGTCCTTGCTCGTACTCTTCGAGTTCCTTTAAAACCTGAGCAATGAGAGGCGGATGGCCATCGCTGATTGCAAGGTCCGAAAAATAGACGCCTGTGATGGCGTGTTCATTCGTTTCTATTCTAAGTTTCACTCTGACCATATCAAAGACCAGCAACGGGATTAAAGTCAATATGGTGCCTTCGAAGGCCGTACACGCCTAGAACGGAGCTGCCACAAAAAGCGGTGTTCCGTTTCGAAGTTCTAAAGAATCGGCATGAAGAGCATGGCCTTGCCTCCAATCGATACGAGAATCGCCGTATAGGCTATCTCCGACCAACGGATGCCCGACAGCAGCTAAATGGACGCGGATTTGATGTCTGCGGCCTCCTCGAATTTGGACTGCCACTCGTGTGAAATGACCTTCAACCTTCATCGGCTTCACAAAAGTCTGAGCCGGCTGAGGATGGCCTCGAAAATAGCGATGCTTAGGCGTTATCGCGATCATCTTCGATCGATTTCTCAAATGATGCGCAATCGCGTATTCAATACAGAGTTCTGATTGCACAAAACCCTGCACCAACGCCACATAAGTCTTTCGAATCTCTGCTCGGGAAAAAGCTGCGCGATAAGCGTCGTAAGTCTGTTCGTTGCGAGCAAAAACCAAGATACCCGACGTTCCGGTGTCCAGCCGATGAACCAACCCTCCTTCACGCAAATCTCTCGAAGCTTTTAAGACATCCGGGCAGCGTTGCCCAACCCACTCCAAAGCGGTATCCCCTTTCCAGGCCAAGAGTGGATGACAGGGCATACCCGCTGGTTTATTGATTGCCACACAATCGCTGTCTTCGTAGATAAGCAAGTTAGGTTGAACATAGGTTTGAACGATCAAATTGCAAAGCACTTTTAACAAAACTCAACGGTGCCTCAATTCATCTTCCAACACTTTAGTGAGCTTGAGTGCTTCTTCTTGCCAATATTTCTCATTCTGATGAAGTGATCTTCCGGCTTCTGAAGTCCTTGCCTGGAAAGCCAGTTTGGCAACACGTTCTTTTTCGAGTTGCTTAGAGGTCTTTTGCTCTTGAATGGCTTTTAACAATTCTTGTGCTGCTTCTTTTTTAACCATCTCCAAATCAATCCCTCGCTCTTGAAAGTTTTGCTCCAATTCAGGAATCTCTTTTTGCATCCTATCTAGAGCCGATTTGAGTCGTTCGTCTGTTTCGCGGATTCGTTCTTCTTCAAGGCGTCGTGTAATCGGCTCTTTGATCTGGTCCGATGGAAACAGGGCTTGCCGCATGCTTAAAGCAATTCCCCCCACCACCAATCCTGCCCCTGCGCCTACCAGCGCAAAAGGCAGTGCAAAGGCACTTCCGATGGCGATCGTAGCCCCAACAATTCCCATGGAAACAATGCCTGCTATTTTCAGTGCCCTATCTCTCAGATCCGCTTGCTTCCAATCTTCTCGAATGTAAGCCCAACGTTCTTGAAGGGTTCGCCTGATGCCAGCCAGGATGCCTTTTTCTTGAATATCCACGTTCAAATTCCCAGCGGCTTGCAAACTCTGCCTAATCAGCACGTACTTCGCAGCTTCGGCAACGCGATCTTGCAGTGTTCCACTTGCATTGACGCCGGTGATTAAGGCATTCACCGTTACTTCTGCATTGCGATGGTCTGTGGCTGCTTTCGCAATCTTTCTTTCCGCATTTCCTTGTAAATAACCAGCCCCCAAAGCAGCAACAGCACCCAATATGGGACCCCCAAACAAAGAACCAACGGCAAACACAGTCTTACTGGCAAGAGTTTCGCCAAACAATGCTTGACCCATGCGGCTGGACTCCGGAAGCCAATCGGCTAAATACAGCATGGCAATGACCTCTGGGGGCATCACATCGATTTCCTTGGCCGCTGCAATATTGCCTCGCGATCCAAGAAGCATATCTTTCACGATGTTTTCTGTGCTACCCCGATTCCAAGCAGCTTCAATAAAGCCTTTGTTCTTGAGGATATCGAAAGCATGCTGAATATTGCCGGCAAATTTTTGGGCCTCCAAAGGGTGAGCGTTCACCCAACTCGTTAGTTTTTTTGCGTATTCTGCAACTTGATAAAGCGGATCTGTTGGCTTCAATCCATTTAATTGAAGCGGTCTCATCGTGACCAAATTACGCAGGGCGCTCACGGTTGTTCGAGCAAGGCCTTGCACTGTTTCTGAGAGGCTGGTTAAGCCATTGAGAGCGAGTTGCCGAGTGGTTTCGATCTCACGGAATTGTTCAGCAAGATCCAGGCGATCGAGAACCACAAAATTCTTCACCAGATTCCAAATCGGAAGACTCTCAAAATGAGAAACGCGGTCGTACCTTCGTTTGTTTTCTCTATTGGCTAATTTTTGGAGTTCGAGCAAGGACTGACGATATTGCAGGTTAAGATTTTGAAGTTCTTCTTCTAAGCCTTCTAATGCACTGGCCAGGCTTTTTCTTTCTGACGCTTCGGTTTGATTCAGGTCTTTCGCAGCGCCTAACATAGTTTGCCTGAACTGGATTGACTTTTTTTGAAGCACGAGCCAGCGGGCTCTTAGGTTATTGGTTTCAATATCAAGACCGTTTTGCTCTTGTTCATAGATAAACCGAGCTCGATAAGCTTTTTCGCGTTTATCGAGATGTATCTTTTGGATTTCGTTCAAATAGTCGAGCTGACTCTTAAAATGCTTAAGCTCCTGGGCTTTCTCGACGAAGGCTGAATAATGTAGAAATCTTGAAATTTCGGGTACGTTGGCAGCTGGTTCAGATGCCAGGAGCTCGAACAGAGTTTCAACGGAGTCTTGATGTATCATTTTTTCATTTATAATCGCAATTATTTTTTTCGAATTTTCAGAAAGCTTTGATTGCAAAATATTTCGATAATATTCATGCAAATTTTCTTTTGATTTCTTAAATTCAGCATCCTCTTGAAATTTTTCGAGTTCCCATTCTGCCTGGGTCATTTGCGTATCGAGCGCACGACGGATATCATCATCGACACGTTCCTGGTTTGTCATTTCTGGTATGGATTGCTCAACTTCCTGAAGTCTTAGTAAATTCGCATTCTGTCTATCTGATATGTCTTTTCTTTTGATTAATATTTCGGATTCTATTTCTTGCGATAAATCCGAATTATAACCAGTATAAACAGATTCTTTCCAAATAAAATTTTCAGATAAAAAATATTCTTTTAATTGAAATTTTATCACCGTTCTTTTGATTGCAATTTGCTCTACGACATGCGTAAACTGAGAAATAAATCCAATCGCATTTGGATGATGAGAGAACTCCTGATACACGTCACGAACAGCTCGATGAAACAAAACTTCATTATTGGCCAGGGAATCAAGATGCGATTCAGGCACAGTACGAATCATGACTGCTTGTAAATAAAGCATTTTCTTTTCAATCAGTTCACCGATAAATTTGTTTATTTCTGAAGAGTCAGCAAAAATCCTAGCGTTTTTTCTCAATTCTTGCATTTTTTCTTCTTTCTCTGATACAAGATAATGCGTGATTTGATCTAGTTGCTCTTGAGCATGGATGATTTCGTTTTTGATCTGAGCTTGTATTTCTGAAACTTTGCCATTTATCAAACCATAAGCATTGGCAAGGAAGCGAATGTAGGAACCTAAGAGTATTTGAGCTTGGTTCAGCTTTTCAATCTCAGCATCAAATTGCCTGGCTGACGAATCGAAATTCACGAATACATCCGTTCGGATATGCTGCAACAATAGCTCAGCCCCTACTTTTTGTGCTTCCATTAAATCCGGCCCAATTTTTGAGATAAGTTCGTCTCTTTGCTTTCTGCCAGCGGCTTCTTCCTTGCTTTCAAACCACCCAAGGGTCCATTTTTGCAGCGAAGCAAAGATTCCTTGTGAAATATCGAAGGGCTTCCAAGAAGAGGCGGCTCGGAGGTAATCCGGTATCAATTTGATAAGTTCGGCCTGAGCTTCAACGGTTTCCTCCGAAGCGCCATCGACTAATCTCTTTAATTTGTTCGATTTTTCTTGATAATCAACCTGAATACTCATTGCTTCGCTTAAGTCTAAGGATTGTTCATTTTTCGTTTTTAGAAACTTAATTTCATCTCTCAGCTCTGCAGATTCTTTCGAAAATTCCTTTGGAGTCATTTTGGGTTTGCTGCGAGCATAGAAGATTTGGGCTTGATCGAATCGTTGCTGCTCAGTGGAGGGAGAATCCTCAAAGGCATTGCCTATCGCTTCGTAGGTTTCACGAAGAGTCTGAGGAACTTTAAAGAGATGTTCAAACCCATCAAAGAGTTCTGGATCGTAATCATTTTTAGATTGATTTTGAAAAATGATAGGAGCAGCAGAGTACCATTCTGGATGTAAGTCTCTAAGTTTTTTATTTTCTTCTTTGGCTCCCAGCAACTCAGACTTCAGAACGTGATCTTGAATTAATCCGGTCTCTTTTGAAAGTTCAATGATGTATTTATTCAAAGCACTGTTTTTTGACTGATCATCGTTCGCTTGTTGAACTTCTAGGAATGCTTTTCTTAAGTCATCGTTAAAATACTTCGGATCAATATTAGCAAAACCTTCTGAATTTGCTTGGTATGAATCCATCGAACGCGGCAATAAGTCTGAATCTTCTGAATAGGCATTTTTAAAGCGATTTCTAAAATAACTGCCCAATAAACTTCTAAGCATTCACAAATAATACCTAAAACGAGCCATTTAAAGCAAAATATTTATCCAGCCCTCTTTTATGGCTTTGAGGCTCGATTGCCATTGTCGACAATTTTTGTCATAGAGCAGCCGAATGGACTCAATCGATTCTGCATTAGACGCACTACGGGCAGGAAAGCTTATCTTGCTCGTGGATGATCAAGACAGGGAGAATGAAGGCGATTTGGTGATGGCAGCCGAAAAGGCAACGCCCGAGTCTGTCAATTTCATGATTCAGCACGGCAGTGGCATTGTCTGCGTGACGCTGAGCATCGAGCAAGCGAAGCGGCTGGAGTTACCTCTAATGGTACCCAAAAAAAGCAGCCATAGCCATTTTGTCGCTGCTTTTACGCATTCCATTGAAGCCGCTCACGGTGTCACAACAGGGGTATCGGCTGCCGATCGAGCACAGACCATTCGAATCGCTGCCAACCCGAATAGCCGTCCAGCAGATCTTTCCAGACCCGGGCACGTATTTCCTTTAATTGCTCGAGCCAAAGGAGTTTTGGAAAGGCCCGGTCACACGGAAGGTTCGGTTGACTTAATGAAGCTCGCAGGCCTAGCTCCCTCTGGAGTGCTTTGCGAGTTGATCAATCCAGATGGAACGATGTCTCGGATGCCTGAGATGAAAGAGTTTGCAAAAAAGCATAATTTGGTTATCCTCTCCATTCAACAGTTAATCGAATACAGGAAAGCCAATGAGTAGGTTTGCGATTGTCGCAAGTTGTTTTAATAAGCTGATTGTCGACCCGCTTGTGAGCGGAGCGCAGCACACGCTCTTGAAAGCAGGAATCCCGGAACAGAACATTGAGTTCATATGGGTACCTGGTGCTCTTGAGATCCCCATTACAGCCCAACGCCTATCTCGTTTGAAGCGATTTGATGCGATTGTCTGTCTGGGTGCCGTCATCAAAGGCAATACCGACCATTACGAGCACGTATGTCGAGAAGTGTATCGGGGTATGACGCGAGTCAGCCTAGACTCAAACTTGCCGATTACCGCAGGCGTTTTGACCGTAGAGACGATTCAACAGGCTCTCGAACGCGCGGGAGGAACGGCTGGGAATGCAGGTTCTAACGCAGCACAAGCAGCGTTTGATCTGGTCCAGATATTGGACAAATTGGGAGCCGCAGCATGAGTGGCCAAAGGCACCGTGGCAGAGAATCGGCTCTTCAAGTCATGTATCAAGTGGATGCGGGCACGGAGCCCAAACAGGCTCTCCAGGATTTTTTCAATCATTTTGCACTCTCTCAAGAAGGTATCGATTTTGCACGCGAGCTGGTACACGGAACCACTGAGCAACTCGCCCTATTGGATGAGAAAATCACTTCACACAGCCCCAAATGGCGCCTCGACCGCATGCCCGTGGTCGATCGAAACATCTTAAGGCTAGGAACCTACGAGCTTACTTTTACGCCCGATCTTCCACCCAAAGTCGTCCTAAACGAATGGATTGAAGTGGCAAAGCGTTATGGTAGCGAACAATCTGGTTCATTTATCAATGGGGTCCTCGACAGCATGCTATGAAGCGCGACTATTACGATGTTTTAAATCTTTCCAAAGGAGCGCCTGATCGCGAGATCAAGGCTGCTTACCGAAAGTTGGCTCACGAGTTTCATCCAGATAAAAATCCTGGCAACCAAGAAGCAGAGGAGAAATTCAAGGAAGCTTCCGAGGCGTATTCCGTATTATCAGACGCGGAAAAGCGTGCTCGTTACGACCGTTTTGGCCATGCTGGATTCTCAGGCCATCATCAAGATGATTTTTCAATCAACTTAAATGATATTTTTGGGGATATTCTCGGCGATCTCTTCGGCCAAGGGACTGGAAACCGCCGTTCTCAGGTTGGACAACGAGGAGCTGACTTGAGATACAATCTCGCCATTCGTTTTGAGGAGGCTGCGTTCGGTATCGAGCGTGAGATCACCTTGAAACGCCTCGATGCTTGCAGCTCTTGCCAAGGTTCCGGGGCCAAAGCAGGCTCCAAGCCCGTTCCCTGCCGAACCTGCGGTGGGCTCGGAGAGGTCCGCATCTCTCAAGGGTTCTTTGCTGTGGCTCAAACCTGCCCACACTGCCAAGGGCTGGGCCAGACGATTAAACATCCTTGCATCGATTGCCGAGGATCTCGACTGAAACAAGTTGAGAAAACTTTGAAAGTCAAGGTCCCTGCAGGCGTTGACACCGGAATGAAACTGAAGTTTAGCGCAGAAGGCGATGAGGGTCTTCAAGGGGGACCTCGAGGCGATCTTTACGTTGTTCTGTCTGTTCAGGATCATCCCATTTTTCGACGCGATGGCCATCACGTCTTCATAGACCTCCCCATTTCTTTTGCGCAAGCCGCTTTGGGAGATCAAATCGAAGTCCCGACTCTCTACGGCCCTTCGATCTTGTCTATCCCGCCTGGAACTCAGACGGGGCACGTTTTTAAATTGACTGGAAAAGGATTTCCAACACTCAAGTCGAGCGGAAACCTTCGAGGTGATCAACTGATTCAAGTAACCCTGACTGTCCCTAAAAAACTGAATGACGCCCAGAAAGAAGCACTGAAGCAATTTGCTGTCTTGATAACAGACGATAGTCAAATGCACGAAAAAAGCTTCTTTGAACGCGTTAAGGATCTTTTATGACCTGGAATGAACAAAGCCCATTTGCCGACCTATTTAATGCTTCTTCCTCCGTACCCAAAATGCAGCTCAGAGTCGGCGAGCGAACTCAAGGTATCATCATTCATTTGTCTAGAGATACTGCTTTTTTAAGCCTGGATGCTAAAAACGAGGCCATGATCCCTATCTCTGAATTGGAGAATCCAGCGATTGGACAGATCATTGAAGCCACGGTTTCATCCTTCGAGGATCAAATCTGGTTGACTCTCAAAGGACAAAAGTCTGCAGGTCCCACTGGAAGCTTGGTGGAAGGCAAAGTGACGGCAGCCAATTCGGGTGGAGTAGAAGTTGATTTAGCTGGTCAGAAAGCTTTCTGCCCCATTGGCCAGTTGGATATTGGTTACATTGAGGATCCGAGCCAATTCATTGGCAAAACTTTATCTTTCTTGGTATCGCAATCTTCGGCCAAACGCCTGACTCTCAACCGTAAAGCTTTGCTTCTTAAAGATCGACAAGAAAAGACCAAGGAACTCCTTGAAACACTGGCACTGGGTCAACGCCTCGAATTACCGGTTTCACGAGTTGCCGACTTCGGCGTATTCGTGGATTTTGGACATGGAATTGAGGGTCTCGTTCCACAGTCCGAGATTGGATATGGAAAAGTCTCAGTAGGAGATCGCGTTTTGGCAGAAATCATACGCATTGAACCCGATCCGAAACGACCCGGCCAAGCTCGCATTTCACTTTCACTCAAAGCAGCTCTCCCAAATCCATTTGAAGTGTATGGCAATCAATTGCTCTCTGGAGCAGCACTCGTCGGAACTGTCTCCAAGATCGAAGGATACGGTGCTTTCGTAACCTTGTTCCCGGGAGTCGATGGCTTGGTTCACATCAGCGAGTTGTCGCAAAAACGCATCCGTCATCCAGATGAAGTTGTCAAATTAGGTGATACCGTAGCCGTTCGAATTCTTGAAGCCGACTCATCAACGAAACGTATTTCACTCACGCTCAAAGAATCCGATGCTGAAAATTCTGCTGGAGCCCCTATGAACTCTACGAAAAGCCTTGGTACTTTAGGAGACTTGATGATTAAATCGATCGCCTAAAATCGGAACAGAACCCAAAGATGCTAAACTACTTGACACGATGTCAGGAGGTTTGGCGAAATGTGGAGGCAGGTTCTCGTTTTCAGTACAATGCTTTGGGTTGGTTGTGTCGGCAGCTCCGTGACTTGCGATCCGACGGTCACGAATCCGAACTGCCCGGATGGCAGAATCTGTGACCCGACGGGCATTTGCCAAAAAACCTGTGTCAGCAATACAGACTGCACCGATCCGGGAACCATCTGCGATTTAAGCGTTCAATCACCTGCCCCATTTCCTCTTTGCCAAAAAGATTGTAGCTCTGCTCTGTGCCCCAACGGGCAGCTTTGTTATCCTCATGTTATCCCATCGACCAACGCTCAAGATGCTGATCAAACCCTGCAAACATGCAAGCAGAAATGCCAGTTTGGAGATGGTATTTGTGGAGTGGAGAATAAGAATTTCAACTGTCAAAGCGTCTTGGGTAGCAATTCAAATATTTGCTACGGGCCTTTTTCATCCTAAAATAGCCGGACACGCGCTTGCGCTGATGCTGCTCAGTGCCTGCCAAACCCTTCCTGTGACGCAGCACCCTTCTATCCACCTAGGCATTGAAATTCGCTCCGTTGCGTCTGGCAAAGTGATCTATTCACAGAATGCTGATCAGCCATTTATTCCAGCCAGTACAGTCAAACTCTTAACGATCGCTACCGCATTAGCAAAATTAGGACCTTCTTATCGTTTTCGGACGGATGTTTTTTACGATGGCAATCTTTATTTGAAGGGCTCCGGCGATCCTAGTTTTTCACTGCATGATTTAGACAACCTTGCGGCTCAAATTAAGCAACTTGCTCCAGGCCCGATTCAAGATTTGGTCCTTGATTCCAGTGTTTTTGATCAAGATCTCTACGGCCAGGATTGGTTGCCCGAAGATTTTAGTTTTGCATACTCCGCACCCGTTTCAGGGATTAATCTCAACTTGAATCGCCTCATCCTGACTTTTCTGCCCAATGGAAAAATTCTTCTGGATCCTTTGGCTTTTTTCATCCAATTGGAACAAAAGGGTCGTCGATTCAAGCTGAAAGGCCCAGGCATCGAAATTGAGGATACCTTACCGATAGAGAATCAGATTCGCTACAAAAGCTATGCGATCAAAAATCCGGAAAAATGGGCTCTTGCCCTGTTTCAAGAATCCTTAAAACGCTTTGGAATTCAGGTCAAAGGCAAGCTACGCATTGGCTTTGTACCCAGTGGGCTTTCCACTTTGACGGATCATCATTCACCCTTGCTTTCTCAAATGCTCATCAATTACACGAAATTTTCCAATAATTTAGCCCATGAAGCTTTATTGAAAACTCTGGGACACGGAAGCTTTCAAAAAGGCCTGGAGATCGTCAGAACCTTTACTCGGATTCAAGGAATTGTGGATGGATCTGGACTATCTCGTTCAAATCGCGTGACTCCTACGGAGATGACTCAATTTTTACTTCGAGAAGCTCAAAATTTTCAAATTTCTCCAGAACTGATGGCTTCCCTTCCCATTGCAGGAAAAGATGGTACCTTGAAATCCAGATTGATAGGAAATGCTGCCACCAACCATCTCCGAGCCAAAACCGGAACGATGAAGGGCGTCCGGGCTTTAGCAGGATACTTTCTAAGCCAATCCGGTAATCTTTGTGCCTTTTCAGCTTTCACGAACCATCTTCATCCCAATGCTTTTGATCGACACATAGACTCTTTGCTTAAAAATCTTTAAATGGAACCTTTGACAACAAAACAACAAGAGAAGCACACTCATATGAATCCACGCGGCAGTTTTAAAGAAGTTGTTCAGGTTTCTTGGCCTTTGATGGTCGGGATGCTTTCGTTTACAATTATGGATGTCACAGGCACCTTGATGGTCGGACGGCTCGGCACGAGAGAACTCGCAGCCGTGGGAATGTCTACATCCGTGATGTTCTTAATCAATTCTTTTTTCATTGGTTTTTTTGAAAGTGTTAAAATTTTGGTCTCGCAAGCCATGGGAGCCAAACAGCAAGAAACTGCGCAGATTGCTGGGTGGCAGGGGCTCTTCTTAGCCATTCCAATGGGTTTTGCGGTGATCGGGCTAACCTACTTGGGACCCATTTTATTTTCATTTTTTGGAAGTTCTGAATCTTTGCGGGCGCTTACTGAGCACTATTTTGGCCTGCGTCTTTGGGCAACCCCTTTTTGGTTCGTTACTTTGGTGCTCTCAAGCTACTTCCAAGGGACCGGTAACACACGCCTGCCCATGCGAATCAACTTATTCATGTGTCTTTTCAATGTGGTAGTCAACCAAATTTTAATTTTTGGCCTTGGCCCCATTCCTGCGTTTGGAATCGATGGTTCGGCCTATTCTACGATTTTGTGCGATTTTGGGGGAATGGTTGTGATCTTAGTGGCCTTTTTGAAAAGGGTCGACCTCAAACCACAGATCCACTTGCCAATGATTCGCAAGCTTTTTTCGCTGGGAGTACCCGTTGGAATTCGTTGGCTCTTGGATACCGGAGGCTGGACCTTTGTGGTGGGCATGATCGCTCGGCTGGGCGAAGTCCCTCTGGCTGCCAATCAAATTGCAACCAAAATCATGTGTTTAAGCCTGCTGCCTGTGTATGGAATCTCGGAAGCTGCCTGCATTTTAGCGGGTCAATCCGTTGGAGCTGGAGATATCCCTGCCTTGAAGCGCTCTTATTGGGCAACCTTGCAACTATCGGTTGGCATCATGATCATCACCGGCTTGATTTTTGCTTTAAGCCCAGGCCCTTTGGTCCGTTTATTCCAAAATAATTCAGATGTTCTGCTCGTGGCGTCCGAAGTATTGATGCTGGTGGGATGCTATCAAGTTCTGTCCGCTCTTTCACTAGTGACCGCCGGAGTTTTGAACGGAACCGGTGATACTCGATTTACGATGGTGCTTCTCATCCTCAGCAGTTGGTTCGTCATGGTTCCAGGAGCGTATCTGTTGGGTATTCACATGGAGCTTGGGGTTTTCGGCATGTGGCTGTCTCTTATCGCACACGAAACCGTTCTAGTGATTGGCACTCAATGGCGTTTTCATTCAGGTCGCTGGCGAAACCATCTGGCCATCTAGTAGAGAAACTATTTCCATAAACGTTGGTCAGAAAAATTTATTTGGGTGGTGTATCACCGCCATCCGAATTTTCAGTCACCGTTCCGGTTTCCCTCAAGCGCCTCAGCCATAAATCAGTTCGTCAACGAGAGTAATCTTGGCTTTATGAATCGAATTTTCGCTGTCGCATTGTTTTGTCCTCTGCTAGTTTGGCACGTTCTAACTGATTTTGAGCCTGCGTCCTTACTATCAGAATTCTCGTCCGGTAGAGAAAGTAGTACGCTGATGCCCAATTGGAATACCGGACGAAGTACAATGTTTTTCTAGTGTGTTTGATGTCAGGCTTTTGTCTCGCACAAGCGATCAATCCTTGTGAGCAACCGTTTCCGGCTTGGATTCTAGATCCACACTACCGAACGGCAGTAGATCCGACCTAATTGGCTCAAAATGTCCGAACGGGGCTGATCCTCGACATTCTCGCTTGCAATGACAACCTGCCCCCGCCGGATTAGCAAGACAGTCCGACCCGACTCGCCTTGGGCTTCAATGATTTTGCGGTACCATGCGAGGGCTATCTCGGGGAACTGGGCGTTATTGCTGGGAGTTCGCGGGGCTTGGGGAACAATGGCTTATCGGATCGGAGTTTCCAGAACTCATCGCAAGATACAATCCGTTACTAGAACCCCGCTACATAATAGACAACGGTAGACTAAAAGCCAATGCGATATTTTTATTGAACATAACTTCCTCGCTTCTTACTCTTGTTATCTGTTTTTCATAGTTCCGATAGAATGCGATCTACTTCGCCAATGATAGGCTGCGCAAGATCCGTTATCCAACCTTTATTCCGGAAGACTTTGATCTCCTCACCATCTTTCCATGCGGGGACTAAGTCTAAAAAAACCTTCGTTGATTTAGACTTTAGACGCAAATCCATAATTTTTTCTTTGTTTTTTGCTTTCAAAATCTTCTGATTTTCAGGGAATCGTATCGGATTATCTTCCATGTTTTTATCACCAACCCAATCTAATAGAACTGTTGCGGCCCGTTCTCGAACTGCTGTAATATTTGGCTGACCTAAAACCTCCTCATCAAATATTAGAACATCAAAATCCCTAACCCTTGACACCTGGACTCCCTTAAAATGGCTTCCACGAATTGAAACCCCGAACCCCTTGGCCTTCAAACAATTCAAAACAAGAGTCAATGCAGCCTCTTCAAGCTGTATCGTTGTATCCATAGAACCATCTCCCATTTGTCCACCCGAGTACTGCGCTAAAAGTGAGCTCATGACTGTTTGATCACTCTCTGCCAACTCATCTCTTGCGCGTTTCATTGCATTCTGAAATGATGTTAACTCATAGAATCTTGCTTTAGTGGGTGAAAGTTTGCATGGTTCAAGTAATTTCTCGAAAAAAATTCTCGTTTTCGGCTGTACGGTAACAGCCGAACGTAAAGCTGGCGGAGGACGCAAAAGCTCTTCTTCTTCTTCCGCTTCTTCTCTAGTTCTTTGGTATTCAAGCACGCAATCTAGCTTTACTCCAGGGCGCGGTTTTTGGTTAGGAGCTCCAGCCTGGTTTTGATTTCCATTTGGTAAACTGAGCATACCTGGGACAAACAGTGTTGTTTTTTTTTCGATACCTGGAAAAATGCTATCACTTGTACCGATAACAACGCTATCAGTTTCATCTCGCTCAAAGACAATCGGACTTTCTAGGAGCTCATTCAATTCTTCCTGCATTTCCTCAACAGATTCGCCTTCCTGATCTCGTTTCCATAAGTACCGAGTCTCTTCAATCTTCTGTCTCAACTCTTTAATCCGCTCTTTTCGCTCTTCAACAAGCTCTTCAAAGGTTTTGTCGCGCTTCAAAGCAGTCTTGAATTCTTGCTCCCTTCGCTTCGCCTCTTCATTGACCTCTTTAGTCTTCGCAACGCCATCTTGAATGAAAGATACAATTTTCGACAAAAATGGCAAAGGAAACAAGCCTTGATTTAAGCCTGAAAAATTTGGCGGAGAGTGGACCATTTTGCCGACGCTCTTAAAGGCTTCTCTGAAACCAACCGGCTGTCCAATTGTAACTTCAGCATAAGAAAGTGAAGACAATAAAAATAAGTGAAAACCGAGAACAGAACTCTTACTCATTTCGAACCTCTTGGGATTATATCTTCGAACCCATAATCCACAACTATTCCACTAAAATTCTAATTACAACCCTTATTTTTTAACCCACCAGGGATTCCAGCGAACTTCGAAAAATCGCAAGAGATGCAAGAGCAATCAGTTATTTTTGAGAAAAATACCTCATTTTGACCAATTGAGGCTACTGGAGAATGAACCGCCCTTAGAGGAGATTACCAGTCGGAACTGATTGTGGCACACCCTCAGCTACCGTCGTATCGATCTCCGGTAGGATTCTCAAATACAGACCTTCAAAGCTCTCCAGCATAAAAAACTTAAAGATAGCCTGCAGCTCTTCGCAGACTCTTTCCCTTGTTGAAAGCTTTTATCCGATAGCTCCGAAAGCGGATCCATCAGAAACGCCAGCAGTCTCAATAAACTCAGATTGCTGCACAAATTCTGAGCCCCATCTCATAGCCTTGATTCTTCTCGGTCCCAAAGATTCTTTTGAAGGCTAGGTCATTTTTTGGGGGTCTAAGAATCGTCCAAGTGCCATAATCTGCGGAGTCTGGTAGAAGCCCAGTCAACACGCAAGACTCTTTTGGACGCCGATTTCTTTGGGACTGACTTGAGACTACCCGTTTGCCGGTGAAACGTTGGAGCAGAGAAACAATGGTTCCCGTTAGGACGCTCGCGTTTGTACCTGGTGATTTATTGAGCTACCACAATCCCTTCCAACCCGTTTTGAGCACGGTAGCTGTCCGCCTCTTCTCGCGTCTGAAACCCATGGATTCGAACGCGAAACACTTGTCCTCTTTCAGGAATATCGGCTTGGACCAATTTGGCACGGTAGCCTTTCTTTTGTAAACGACTCACAAGCTCTGTAGCGTTTTCGCGATTTGGAAAGGAAGCGATCTGAATCGCAAATGCGGACCCAGTCCCGGATGGCAGCGCCTCATCAACCACTTTTTGGACCGAAGCGGGTGTTTCATCGCCCAAAACATGAGCCAGAGCTGCGGCCATTTTATCTGGAGTTGCTTTCGAAGGAGCCGTATTGGCTTCTACTGGAACAGGTTCAGGCGCTGCTGCTCCTTTGCTTTCTTCCGGCTCAAGCGGCAGAATCTCGGTTTGCTCTGGCTTCTTCATGAGCTCGCTGTAGTAAGTCAATTCCAAGCGCTTCTTAACCTCTTTGAAGGTCTTATCTCGAAGCTCTAAGGGTACTTCGGAGTCCATTTCTGGCAAAATATCGGAAATACGCCCCACCCAGAAGCCCATTCCGAACATAAGGCCCAATCCTGTAACGATACTAATCAGTCGTATCATGTTCCATATGCTCCGGGGCGGATATGCCCAAAATAGACAGTGAATTAAAGATGATTTGTTTTAAACTTTTCACCATTGCCAATCTTGCTTGTGTTAATTCTTGATCTTCAGAGATAATTCGCTCTTTATGGCGATACTGCGTAAAATAAGAATGGAAATCAGCAATTAAATCTTGAGCATAAAAAAGAACTCGATGAGGCTCTAAAGATTGAGCGGCCATTCGAACCACATCCGGAAACAAGGCCATCTTCTTCAGCATATTTCGTTCTTCAGGCAATTGCAGCCGAGCCAATGTCTCTACGGTCACGTCCGCAAGCGATACCTTAGATAGAATTGTGGCCATACGAGCGTAACCGTATTGCAAATAGAAAACAGGGTTTTCGTTGCTTTGCCGCTTCGCTAAATCGAGATCAAAATCAAACTGCGCATGGGCCGATCGCATCAAAAATATCACCCGGGCAACATCCGTCCCTACTTCGTCAATAAACTCGGATAGCTCAATAATTTGTCCATTTCGCTTAGAAAAACGCATTTCTTGACCATCTTTAATCATTCGGACGATTTGAACCAAAACAAAGTCAAGCTTGTCGTCCGACAGATCCAAAGCACGCATGCAAGCGCGCATGCGAGGTACATGCCCACCGTGATCCGCTCCAAACACATCAATCAAACGATCAAACCCACGCGTGTATTTTTCTTGATGATAAGCAATATCCGCTGTCAGATAGACGGGCACACCGTTTTTACGGACAATGATCCGATCCTCTTCATCTCCGAACAAGCTTGTCTTAATGAAGGTACCCCCCTCTTGCTGATGGGTGTATTGCGCAGCTTTGCTTTCTTCTCGGCGAATCTTCTCATTCGTTCCTGCAGCTTGAGACGCTTCGTAAAGCATTTCGCGATCTCTTAGGTCCTTTAGTAGCTTCGGAATCGCTTCTTTCGCATAAAGTGTTTTCTCCGAATACCAAGAATCAAAAACAATGCCCGCTTTCTCAAGCGTCTCCCGAATATTTCTCAGATTTTCTGCCACTGAAAATGAAACAAAACGATCTAAATAATCCGTTCGATCCAACCAAATATCGCCGTCTTCCTGTTTCAACTTCTGCGCGATCTCTATCACGTATTCGCCAGGGTACGCATCCTGAGCCAATTCCATTTTTCTGCCAAAAAGTTGACAATATCGCGCATAGACGCTTCGGCCTAAGGTCAAGACTTGATTGCCCGCGTCATTGATATAGTGCTCACGCGTGACTGCATAACCGGCTACAGTCAAAACCCGAGCAATGGCATCCCCTAAAAAGGCGGGCCTTGCATGCCCCAAGTGCAGTGGGCCTGTCGGGTTGGCTGAAACGAATTCGATCAAAACCGATTTCCCGTTTTGAGGCTGCTTCCCATACTCCAATCCTTGAGCCAAAATAACCTGTATGACTTTCTGTAGAAAACGATTCTCGACTTTAAAGTTAATAAAGCCAGGCCCAGCCATTTCAATCGCAGAAATCATCCCCAGGGGGTCTACCAGGCTCTCGCAGATTTGCTTCGCGATCTCACGCGGAGGCAGGCTAAGCTGCTTGGTCAAGAGCATCGCGATATTCGAAGAATAGTCACCATGCAGCCCATTTTTAGGCTGCTCAATGATAAATTCAGGTATTTCCAAGGCCGGCCATTTTAACGCAATGGTATCAAGCAATATTTGCCGCAGTTGTTCTTCCATCCTACACTCTCACTTAAGATGCCCAAGTCGCTTCTGCTTCACCGATACATAAGCACGAGCCTCATTCGAAATGGAGGGTGTATCCAGCTTTTTACGAAAAACCACAACCCCTGCCGTTTCCAGTGCACGAATTTTAAGAGGATTGCTCGTCAACAATTCAATCGACTCTACACCAAGCTGATGCAGCATCGCTGCAGCGATCCCAAAATCTCGCGCATCCACGGGCAGCCCCAAAACCTCATTCGCATCGACCGTATCAAACCCTTTTTCTTGCAGCGCATAAGCTCGGACCTTATTTCCAAGCCCAATCCCGCGCCCTTCTTGCCTCAAATAAAGCACAAGACCTCGACCTTGAGTATGAATGAGATCCAAGGCGGAATCCAGTTGCTCCTTACAGTCGCACTTCAACGACCCAAAGACCTCGCTGGTCAGACATTCGGAATGAACCCGGCACAATACACGGCTCTGGCCTTCAATGTTTCCTTGAACCATGGCCACATGCTCCAGCCCCTTGGAGTCACGAAAAACGATACAACGAAATAAGCCATGACGCGTAGGCAGATTCGTTTCTGCATAGAGGTCCAGTCGCTTGACCGAGTCCGTTGAGGTGACTATCTTGCCTTGCAGAGGTTTATCGATGCCCATTTACGAATTCCGATGTAAGTACTGCCATAACCAACAAGAGGTGTTGCAGAAAATAAATGACCCAGCGCCTAAGCATTGTAGCGCATGTGAAAAAGAAAGTGGGATGGAAAAAGTTGTTAGCCATACTTCTTTTCAATTAAAAGGAGGAGGCTGGTACAGTGAGGGCTACGCTTCCTCGAAGCCTTCCTGCAACCAAGAGGGTTGTAGCCCAGACAAACCTGCGTGCCAATCGGCATCTTAAAAGATAGAAAAAACCCTCCCTGCATTCAATAGCAAGAGAGGGTGTGTACTATCGCTTCGAATACTGGAAGCGTTTACGAGCACCGGCTCGACCGTATTTTTTACGTTCGACCATACGCGCGTCTCGAGTGAGAAATCCGCCTTTTTTCAAAGCAGGTCTCAAAGCACCTTCATCAATTTCGGTCAGCGCACGTGAAATCCCATGGCGCAAAGCTCCTGCTTGACCGGAAAGGCCTCCTCCAACCACAGTCGCGTTGACATCGTAACGATTAGACATTTCGCTCGCCTCAAACGGTTGACGAATCATCATTTGAAGGACTTCTCGTCCGAAATAAGAGATCAAAGAACGACCATTGACCGTGATAACTCCCGAACCAGGCCTCAACCAAACACGGGCTGAAGCAACTTTTCGACGACCTGTGGCATAAAATTGGATATTTGACATCGTTTAGGCTCCCTTGTTGGCTAATACAGTTAAGGGTTTAGGCTGTTGAGCAGCATGCGGATGTTCAGCATCTGCGTAAACTTTTAGCTTGGTCAACATTTGACGACCCAATGGCCCCTTGGGCAACATGCCCTTAATGGCAGCAAACATGATCCGTTCAGGGGCACGTTCACGCTGTTCCGTAGGGGTACGGGAGCGTTCTCCGCCGGGAAAACCAGTGTAACGCCAATATTGTTTATTGACCTCTTTGGTGCCTGTAAAGCGAGCTTTTCCTGCATTCACAACCACGACGAAATCACCTGTATCAAGGTGCGGCGTAAATATTGGTTTATGCTTGCCTCTTAGTACAGAAGCAACTTGGGTGGCTAAACGACCCACAACAGCGTTTGTTGCGTCGACCACAAACCACTCACGGTTTATGGATTTTTCCGATAGATTCGGTGTTTTCATTTCATTCCTTATCGCGCCATCGCAGCGCACTACGGAGAAGCCGATCAAGCGCCATCGCCTGTTCGGATTCCTCAGTTTTGTTTGGCGGAATATGTCTATTGAGAAGCCAAATGTCAAGGTGCTACTGGTTTAAACAAAATCGCTGATTTCCAGATATCAAAGCTTAAGCGAGCTTGCTCCTGAAGCATCCCCAAGCCACCGTAGGCCACTGCTCCCGATTTGATGGCCAAACGCATGAGATCCGTTTGCTCGGGAGTATAACGCAAATCATAGAATACCTGTCCAGGCCTCCATTTTAATTGTGCCATCGCTCGTTCATCCAAACCCGGGGTGCAATGAACTGTTATTTCAAGAGCTTCGAGAGCTTTCAGAGATTGACGCGTCCAAGTATCGACATGAGAAACCCCTGCTTGTCTCAAAGCATATTGGACAGCCTTGGCCGCCCCTCCTGCCCCTAGAACTAAAAAGCTTCGGTCTTTGAATCCAGGCTCTTTGGCTCGGAGATCTCGAATAAAACCCTCCGCGTCGGTATTGGCTCCCCAAAGCAATCCATCCACACAGTAAAGCGTATTGACCGCACCAATGGCTTGAGCCGCAGGGCTCAGCCGATCCAAATACGGAATAATCGCTTCTTTATAGGGGGTAGTCACATTGGCTCCCTGAATGCGACCCAAACGAAGCTCGTTGACCGCAGAACCCAACTCAGCTTCTAAAACCGGCATTAAGCCATAGCTCCAGTCCAAACCCGCTTCCTTAAACGCTTCACGATGAATCGCGGGACTCAAGCTGTGATCAATGAATTTACCCAGTAAAACAAATCGTTTCATCTTAAGAAATAAAAGCAATTACTAAAGCGGAGAAAATTCCCGCCATCAAATCATCCAATAAAACACCTGATGGAGTCTTGAGCGAACGATCAATCCAAGAAATTGGCCAAGGCTTTAGAATGTCGAAAAGCCTAAAAAGCCCGACAGCAAGCAGAATAAATGCCCAATGATCCGGACAAGCCCACAAAGCCAATCCTTGCCCTAAGACTTCATCGATGACAATTTCAGAAGCATCGTGCTTTTTAGTTTTCTGCTGATAAGTTCCAATGGCCCAAAACCCCAAAGCAAACAGAAGGAACCAAACTGCTGCCCAAAGCCCGAAGGAGCCCCATTTCATTAAGGGAATCCAAAGAAGAAGAGACACCAAAGAAGCCATCGTTCCCGGTGCAATAGGTGAAAAGCCAACCCCTCCCCAGGTTGAAATCCACTTAGAATTCAGCATTATTGCGTCGCAAGAAAGCCGGAATATCGTATTCGTCTTCTTTCGTTTTTTGCATAGGCGACTCGTGTACGGTCAAAGAGGCATCTTCTTCCATCGGCGCTAAAACGGGCACCTTAACTTCATGGCGCAGCAACGGAGCCAAAGCAGGAGGAGGATAACTCATCGTTTGAGCTCCCACAGGCTGCGAAGGCGTTGGAGCCGGCAGCGGCGGAGCCATTGGAATCGGTGTTGGTATGGAGGCCGCCGGTACTGCATACGAAGAAAGCGCAGCAGGAACATGCGCAGGAGAGGCCCGATAAACAGGCACTGCAGCAGGAGGTACCGCCGTGAAAGTATGCCCCAATTTTGCTGCCTGGCGTTTCGCCGTCTCAAAACCCGTAGCAATCACTGTAATGGTCACATCATCTTCCAGAGATTCATCGACCACATAACCAAAAATGATGTTCGCATCTTCGTGAGCCGCTTTGGTAATAAGCTCGATCGCGTCATTCACTTCGTGCAAAGTAAGCGATTTCCCTCCGGTCACATTGACCAGAATACCCATTGCTCCATCCACGGAGATATCTTCCAGCAAGGGACTGGATATCGCTTTTTGAGCTGCCTCAATCGCTCGATTTTCACCTTTTCCGGTTCCAATCCCCATCAAAGCCATGCCTTGGTCACTCATGACAGAAATCGCATCTGCAAAGTCGACGTTGACAATACCCTGCTGCGTGATGATGTCGCTGATCCCCTTGACCGCGTTCAGCAGAACTTGGTCTGCCATTTTAAACGCATCGAGCATCGATGTACTTGAATCCGCTAATTGCAAAAGGCGATTATTGGGAACCACAATCAGGGTATCCACAGATTGCTTGAGAGCTTCTACGCCAGACTCCGCTGATTTTTTACGACGATTTCCTTCAAAAAGAAAAGGCTTCGTCACAACCCCTACGGTCAGGGCACCTAATCGTTGAGCCACATCTGCAATAATCGGAGCAGCCCCGGTTCCAGTACCACCGCCCATTCCAGCGGCAATAAAAACCATATCGGCTCCTTGTAGAAGTTCCTCGATCCGGTCGATGCTCTCACGAGCAGCATTGGCTCCCACTTCCGGTTTCGCTCCGGCCCCCAAGCCCTTCGTACAGCTCTGTCCAAGCTGGAGTTTAACATCGGCCATGCTCATATTAATGGCCTGGCAATCGGTGTTCGCGACGATGAACTCCACGCCGGCTATCCCGTGCTGAATCATATTGTTCACCGCGTTTCCGCCACCGCCGCCAACCCCTACTACTTTTATCCGCGGACCTTTTTGCTGCATTTCATCAAATTCAATCATAAACCGCCTCCCTCCCTTAAATCATATCTTGAATCCAGGCACCGATTCTATTTTTCAACCTGAAATAAACATTCTCTTGTCGACTCAAATTCTTGGCCCCGTACAGAACCAATCCAACACCCGTAGCATAGATTGGACTCTTTATGACATCCAACAATCCACCGACCCCTTGAGGAACCCCTCTGCGAACAGGAAGCCCTAAGATGCTTTCACCCACCTCAATCAGCCCTGGCAACAAAGCAGATCCTCCGGTTATAACCACCCCAGAAGCCAGTAGCTCACGCAAGCCAACTTTTTGAATCTCATGCCCAATCAACTCAAAAATCTCTTCGACACGAGGCTCCAGGATATCTCCTAAAATCTGCCTTCGCAAGATACGGTCTGGTCTTGCACCGATACTTGGGACCTCTATGACTTCGTCTTTTCCTATCATCTTTGCGCTGGCAGAGCCATACGTTTTTTTGATTTCCTCAGCACTCTCTTGCAGTGTTCGAAGACCAACTGCAATATCATTTGTCAGATGCTGGCCACCAATTGGTATCACCGAAGTATGCTGTATAGAACCATGAGAAAATATTGCAACATCGGTTGTTCCACCCCCAATATCAATTAAAGCAACCCCTAACTCACGCTCATCGTCACTCAAAACAGCATAAGCGGAAGCAAGCTGCTCCAGAACGATATCTGACACTTCCAAAGAGCATCTTTCCGCGCACTTGATAATATTTTGAGCTGAACTAATTTGACCGGTTACAATGTGAATTTTAGCTTCCAGGCGACGACCTGACATCCCCAAAGGCTCGCGAATGCCATCTTGACCGTCGATGATAAATTCTTGGGGAAGCGTATGTAAAATTTCTCGATCACTCGGGATTGAAACAGACTTAGCCGCTTCAATCACACGTTCAATATCGGATTTTTTAACCTCTCCGTCTTTGATGGCAACCACAGCATGGCTATTGACACCCTGAATATGAGCTCCCGCAATACCAGCAACGACTCGTTTAATCGAGACTTTTGTGGTTCTTTGAGCTTCTGCAATCGCTCTTTGCATCGCAGCGACGGTTGCCTCAATATTGACAACAACGCCCTTACGGAGTCCTTTAGAAGGGCTCGTGCCGACCCCAACAATCTGAACACCGCTCGGTGATAATTCGCCTACCACCGCGACAATTTTCGTTGTTCCAATATCCAAACCAACAATCAAGGAAGTCACCTCTTTTTAAAGCGTACCGCAATTTGATTACTTTTAGGCGTATCGTCAAGGTAGACAAAAGCAAGTAATTCTCGTTTATTCCCTAACTGATTCAAAACTCGAACTAATTTTTTCCACTGTTCATCCCAATTTTGACTTCCAAGCAGAACCTCTAAACCCGAAGCAAAGAGCACTCGAAATTGATTCGCACCGCTGGACTCAATTTGAACAATCGTGCCACCCGGCTGACTCACCCGTCGATGAGCCTCTAAAACCCCCACACACTCTGGGCTTGAAACTTGGGGCAAAGAAAATTCTTCTTCGGTTTCAGCTGCTTTAAAAGCAACTCCATGGAGATCCAATACCCAAAGCTTATGATTCTTCAGCAACGCAGTCGCTTCTCGTTCGACCACAATTACATCGAGTGCCTGTGGAGGCTGCCTTCTGACACGAACCGATCGGACCCAAGGATGCTGTCCCGCTACCTTTTGAACCCGTTTCAAGTCTGTCCCATAAAGAGATTTTCCGATAAATTCACTCAAATAGAGCTGAAGCTCCTCATCACGAGCATGAACGCCTCCTTGAATGTGAATGGTTCGGATCGTCAGACCGCTGTCACTGGTTACCCAAACATAGATCAAAGGAATGAAAGAGCCTGTCACTAAGAAAATAATGCCTAATATTCCAATTCGAATCATTAAAATCCCCACCTTCTGACTTCGTATTCCAATTTAATATCAAATTTTTGTTCAACTCTTTCTCGAACGTACTCCGAGAGTCTCAGAATCTCGAAGGCTGTTGCCTTTCCTTCATTGACGATAAAATTAGCATGCACGGACGAAACAGCGGCGCCTCCCATTTTAAGCCCTTTCAGATCACAAGATTCTATTAAGCGACCCGCGTAGTCACCGGGAGGGTTCTTAAACATGGAGCCTGCCGAACGCTCTTTAGGCTGAGTTGCCTTGCGCTGCAAAGCCAATAAACGTGCTTTTTCAAGAAGCTCTTGCTTGCGAAGCGGGTCTGCCCCTGGAAACCGTAGCAGAGCCTCGCATAAAATAGTACCGCTCGGAAAAGACGTGGAGCGATACGCAAAGCCCATCTGCTCTTGAGTTAACACACGCATGCCTTCCAGGGTAGAAACCTCAACCGATAAGACTACTTCCCCAATTTCACCCAATCGAGTTCCAGCATTCATCTTAAGAGCGCCACCGACCGAACCGGGGACCCCACCCCACCCCAAAGCAACTTCCCATCCTAATTCAAGACAGCGGCGTGTTAATTTGGGAAAAGAAGCCCCTGCACCCACGCGTATTTCATTTTTTTCAAGGCTTAGTTCCAGATGAGAAAAACCTTTTTCAAGCGATACAACAAGGCCTCGAAGCCCTGAATCATGAATGAGTAAGTTGCTGCCACCGCCTAATAAATGGATTGGAATCCGATTCGTAGTCGCCTCATCCAACAGCCTCTGAAGTTCGGCAACATTCTTTGGAAAAGCCAAGTAATCCGCTGGGCCACCTAATTTAAACGTTGTATAAGGGGCAAGAACTTCGTTTTCTCGAACATCGATTCCTTCAAACACCTGCTTACAACCGCTCTAAAATGCGAGGAGCACATTGAGCAATAGACCCTGCCCCTAGCGTAATTAAAACATCTCCGGATCTCGCTAAATGGATCAGCTGACTCGTTGCATCCTGAAGAGAACCACCCCAATAAGCCTCTGGGTGCTGCCGTTCCTGGATCAGCGTCACAAGGCAAGAAGAATCAACCCCTGCAATGGGGGGCTCGCTAGCAGGATAGATATCGCTGATCACCACATAGTCCGTATTCATCAACGCATCCGCAAACTCGTTCAGATGATCCCGTGTTCGAGTATAACGATGCGGTTCGAATAAAACTCCAACGCGCCGGCCTGGAAAGGTTTGCCGAGCCGCTTTCAAAACCATCGAAATTTCAATCGGGTGATGCCCGTAGTCGTCAATCACCAGGATTCCATTTTTTTCCCCTACTTGCGTAAATCGACGTTGAACTCCGGAAAAGCGCTGCAAAGTACGCTTCATGGATTCCAAATCAACTCCTAATTCATCCCCCACTGCAATCGCTGCCAAAGAATTTTGCACATTATGATCGCCTAATAAATTCAGCCGGATCAACCCTAAATCTTCTCCATAACGAAAAAGACGATACTGGGTCGCATGGCGTTCATGTTGAATTTCTTTCGCTTGATAGTCAGCCAAATGAACGAGCCCATAAGTGACCACACGACGTTTCACCGATTGTAACACCTCACGGACTGAAAGCGCATCGACGCAAGCAACGGCCAATCCAAAAAAAGGCAAACCATTCAAGAATTTCTCAAAAGCGTTTTTTATCTCTTGCAATCCGCCTTTCCAAAAATCGAGATGATCCGAGTCAATATTCGTCACAACCGCAATGTTAGGAAGCAACATCAAAAAAGAGCCATCGGATTCATCTGCTTCCGCCACCATGAACCGACCTTTTCCATGTTTGGCATTCGAACCCAAATGATTCACTTTGCCGCCGATGACAACGGTTGGATCCAGTGCTGCTTCTTCCAGAATTGCCGCCACCAAGCTTGTCGTGGTGGTCTTGCCGTGTGAACCCGCGATCGCAATGCCTTGCTGCAGCCTCATTAACTCTGCCAACATGCGCGCTCTGGGTATGACCGGTATTTCTCTTCGCTCTGCCTCCACAAACTCGGGATTATCCGATCGAATTGCTGAGGAGATGACGATGATGTCGGCACCCTCAATCTGTTCGGCCCGGTGCCCTTGAAAAACCTTGGCTCCCAAATCTTGAAGACGGCGAGAACTTTCGTTCGAGCTTAAATCCGAACCTTGAACTTCTATTCCAAGGCTTAACAGCACTTCTGCAATGCCGCTCATGCCAATTCCAGCGATTCCGATAAAATGAACTTTTTTTAACATATTTCAATAACTTTCTTTGCGATTGCGTCTGCCGCGTTCGGCTTCCCCAATTGCCGAGATTTATGTGCCATAGTTTCAAGTGTTTGTGTATTTAAAAATAGATGCTTAATTAAGCCTGCCAAAGTTTCTGGATTTAAACTGTTTTGCTCCATGACAATGGCAGCTCCAGCCTGAGCAAGTTCTTGAGCGTTGTAAAGCTGATGCTGGTCAGCAGCCTGCGGAAAAGGAATGAGGATGGCTGGAACTCCCATCGCAGTCAATTCGGAACAAGTCATCGCGCCCGATCGCGCAATCACCAGTTTGGCTCGAGCATACGCCAGTGGCATGTCCGAAATAAACGAAACGACTTCTGCGGCAACTCCGAGTTCTCGATACGCTTGTTCTACTTTCTCTCGCTCTAAAGCGCCGGTTTGGTGAATAACCTGGATAGACCCTACCTGAGCCATTGCCGGTGGCAACAGAACATTGAGGGGTCTTGCTCCCAGGCTTCCCCCTAAAATGAGTATCGAATCAGGATCTTCACGGCCTTGGAATCGAAAACTGTCTCGAAGTGGATTCCCAAGCAATTGCAATTTTCGAGCAGGAAAATGAGCCCGCAAACACTCAAAAGCTCCAAAAATATGCGAAACGAAGTGGGCAAGCATGCGATTCGTAAAACCTGGAATGCTGTTTTGCTCTAATATCGCTCGAGGAATACCCAGCAACCAAGCCGCCAGAAGGACGGGACCAGATGCGTATCCTCCAACCCCAACGACTCCATCGGCACGAAATTGACGAAGAATTCGAATGGACTCGAACAGCGAAAACGGGAGTCTCAAAAAAACAACGAAAGCCTTGAGCAGACCTTTTTCTTTAAAGCCTGAAATCTCAATCGTCTGCAGGCGAAACCCAGAGGCTGGCACCGTGCGTGCTTCAATGCCCTTTTCGGTCCCCACAAATAAGACCTCATGCTGCGCACTAAGGCGCTTGATACCCTGAGCAAGAGCAATCGCCGGAAAAACATGGCCCCCAGTACCGCCGCCTGCAATCACAATCTTCATGCAGCCAGCATACGATAGAACAGACCATCGCGCAGCTGTTTTCTATTAGAACTCTCTCTCGAATTCTACTTCGAGCAATTGTTTGATATCTTCTAAAGTCAAAGACTTCGGACCTGAGCCTTCACCCAACAAAACATCGTTTGCGATGGCACGTTTGCGCTCGCACAACGCCAGTATTTGCTCTTCGATCGAATTTTTGCAAACGAGCTTGATCAAATGCACGGTTTTGGTCTGTCCAATTCGATGAGCTCGATCTGCCGCCTGATCCATCACCGCTGGGTTCCACCAAGGATCGTAATAAATAATGGTATCTGCCGCTGTTAGCGTGATTCCAGTCCCACCAGCCTTTAAGCTCACGACAATCACGCCCGGGCCATCTGGTTTTTGAAATGCTTCGACAATATCGCCACGGTTTTGGGTCGCTCCGTGAAGCCACAATGTATCGTTCACTCCTATTTCTCGAAGCTTAGCGATGAGAATTTGCTGCATCTTCACAAATTGGCTGTAAACAATCACACGCCTGCCATTTGCCAAACATTCTTTCACCGTCTCTAAAAATAGATCCACCTTGGCCGAACTGGATTCGATCCCTTGCCCCGGAATTAAGCTTGGATCGCAACAAGCTTGTCGCAAACGCGTCAAAGCAGCCAATAAGGGGATACTCGTTTGAGCCATTGAGCTGAGTTCATGTTGAGCAGCTCGAAGTATTTCAATGTAGAGAGTTCGTTGAAAATCCTTCATCTCGCAATGCAAAATGCTTTCAATTTTGGGAGGCAGATCACTCGCAACTTCTTCTTTGCGGCGTCTCAGAATCATGGGTCGAACGCGATCACGAAGCTCTGGATTCCGATCGCCCGCGCCATATCGCTTCAAAAATCGCTTTTCATCGCCTAATATACCGGGAGCAACCAGCTCCAGGATGCTGAACAGATCCGAAATGCGATTCTCAATCGGCGTACCGGAAAGAGCTAAACGCTGTTCAGCTCGAATGCTTTTGGCGGCTCTCCAGCTTTCGGTTTTTGAATTTTTTACAATTTGAGCTTCATCGATGATCAAATAGCGGAACGAGATCTTCTCGAACAAGCTTAAATCTCTTCGAAGCAGCGCATAGCTTGTCACAATGATATCTGCTTTCTCAGCATCTTCGATACGCTCTTCGCGATCCAAACCATGCCACTTAAGAGCCATCATTCCTGAAAAGTGTGTCTGAGATTCGGAGATCCAAACGTCCAATACGCTTGTTGGAGCAATGACCAAGGTTGGCTTTTGGCCTTCTTGCTCTCTCACTTTGGCAATCAACGTCAATACCATCAAAGTCTTTCCAAGACCCATCTCGTCTGCCAACAAACGACCCAGTCCAGCCCGATGCAACTGAGACATCCAAGCGATGGCATCATTTTGATAGGGTCTTAGAGTTGCTTTCAAGTTGGCTGGCAATACATGATCACTCGGAATCAGTTCCGGAACAAATAAACGCAAGCGCTCCATTAATTGCAGATCTGCCTGAATGGATACCTGCCCTTCAAACATTTTCAGGAGAGAAGCGATTTCATAGAAAGAATACTCTTTCTCTTCTCCTAATTTTGTCACATCCAGAACCTCACTCAGGCGTCTGAAAAGATGACCGGCTTGAGGGGAAAAGGTTAAGACATGATCTTCGTCGAGCAGCATGGCTCGCCCTTCTTGATCCAGTACTTCAAATAACTTTTCCAAAGAAAACGATAACTCGCCAGCGGAAACTCTGACCTCAACTTGCGATGTTTGGGTTCGCTCAATCCGCAGAGTCGGTATTTCGGGCAACGGAACGAGGACGGGTAAGCAATCTCGATCCAGTTGAATCCCTTGGGGAAGCTGGTCTTGTCTGGATAACGACTCTAGAATATCCAGCGCCCGCTGACCTTTGGCCGAGAATCCTCGATTCTTTGAGCTCGGGCTTGCCCCCATGGAATAGAGCCATTCTCGTGCAGCCTGCTCTTGCTGAGTCGGTCTTTGCACCCATAAACCCTTCAGCCAAAATACCGGTTCCAAGTCTCCTTTGGATCGGATCTCAACCTCGTCTGCCTCCCCCTGGCACTCCAGCGTTGTCACGAGATGCAATCGGAGTTCCATCTGACGTCCCAACAACGCACGGAGCACAATCTCGCTGTGAGGGACCAAGGCATTCATCCGAAAACAAGAAAAATCCACACCCAGTTTTGCAAGCTGTGTATAGGTTTCTTGATTCAGCTCAGACGCGAATGCATCCACTCCTATCGGCTCAGCGTTCAAAAGCGCATCGATCTCGGTTGGCATCAGCCAAGGCTCCACCGTAAAAAGTCGCAAACTAGAATCGAGTAAAAAGGATCGTTCCTGGCCTAAAACAGCCAAGACCTCCAATTTCTTTCCATCCACCGCTGCCTCAAAAATCAACCCGGATTCAACCCCATTCGCCCGAATCCGGGCTGGTTCCATCGTGAATGTGATAAAACCTCGATTTCGAATCTCAATCTGAACATCATTCGCTAACAGCAAAATGGAGACCGCCTGAGAAGGGCTTAAAGCCCAAATATCTCGTTTGGCTGAAAAAGCCGTCGCGGAAAGGAACACTTGAACACAGGCTTGCTGACGAACAGAGAGGCCACTCTTAGGCTCTAAGAGTTTTGCCGGCTCTGTGACAGACTCATGAGAGTCTATCTTGAGCTCCGCCAGGCATTTGCCCTCACGACGTGGAAGCTCATGAAAAACAACGGTTAATGGAGACTGCTCTTGTTTGAAATGCTCTCTCAAACGAAGCCATGAATATTCGGTCATTGACTATCTCGTATATAATCCGGAACTAAGGTAAATGTTTCATCTTCAATATCATTCGACAGGTGTTTCACGACGCCTCGTGCAGAGGGGCCTTGTGCTTCCAAATGAATCCCTGCTGGCAAGCTTTTTAAGATCATCGGCCTGGGATGACTGTTCAAACGCACGTAGTACTCTCCTCTGCGAGCGTCGATCGCTGCTCCCACTGCCGAGCTGTGTTCAATCGCATCCAGGGTACCAAAGCCGATCAAAGGGATCTGAAGAGCCATAGCAAGTCCCTTCGCATAGGCCATGGCAACTCGAACACCGATGAACGAACCCGGGCCTCTTCCAACTGCTATCTGCTTGATTCCTTCGAATGGAAGACCGGCTTCTTTCAGAACCGTTTGAACGGCTGCAGGCAAACACTCTCCATGTCGTCGATATTCGGACAGATAGTGCTCCGCCAAAATTTGATTTCCTTGAGTCAGTGCTACCAAAGCACGAGGACAGGAAGTATCCAGTATGAGGCAAACAGATTCCATGGGTTTGTGGTGATTAACCGAAATAGCTCGACTATTCAAGAAGCTCGATTGAGCAGCCAAGGCCCACGAGACAAAGGAGTGTTTCCTGGGCGGCCACAAAGCCCGCCTAGGCTGAAAACACTCCCGTTTAAGGATGGCAAATTTTACTCCAACCAGCCTCCGTACTCTTCATACCAATTCTCATTCTTATCAAACCACGTCTTCATTCCGAGTGCAGAGAACACGCGACAAGGCCCTGCATGTTCAAAAGAGAATCGACCGAAATCGGATTCTTTCCCTTCTATTCGAATTTGGATACCGGGTTTGTCTCCCAGCTGAGCTCGTATATAATCGGTCGTTTCCGAAGATATTCCCACTTGACAAAGATCCAAGCGCTGCAAGGATGTGACCTTTCTCAAATCATTCACCAAAAGTTTTACACCTGCATCCCCCAAAGGATTTTCCTGCAGCGATAAAAAATCCAATTTGCTTAACCTGGGCAGTGCAGTGGCCAACAAAGTAGCGCCCTTTTCCGTTATTCCAGCGCGGGTCAAAAGCAGCTTGGTGATATTATCGAGCCTCCCTTCCTGAATCGCAAATACCAAATTCGCAACGCCATCGTCACCAATATCCGAATAGGATAAATCCAATGTCGTAATATTCGGTGCTCTTCGTGACAAGTCGATTAGATGAGCATACGAGTGGCAATCCTGTGGCGTTGTTTGAGATAAATCCAGATGCTGTATGGTATGGCTCAGCCCTGGAAATAATACATCCGCTACTTCTGGAGTCACTGCGCTACCCGGCAAGTTAAGAACCGTGAGTTCGGTAAACTGTGGCATCGCCGCTGCAATGATACTCAATTTCTCGGAATTAAGTCTCAAATAAGAAAAATGCAGTTCTTTCAAAGATGCTTTCGAAGCAAATGGAGCGCTGTTCCACTGGTACAAGGCATCCGCTGATAAGAAATTGTACTTAAGTACCAGTTTTTTTAAATTGGGAAGAGTCTGGATGGCACGGATCAGATCTTCTGAACCAAGCTTATCCAATTCATCAAACGAACTTAGCTCTAGATTTTCCAGCTTTGAAAGCTTCATCAAATTTTCACCCAGCGATTCAGAAGGTTGCGCATTGGGATCTCTTTTTTTCGTACTGAACCTTAATTGGAGATGCCGTAAATTTGTGCAAGCCCCCAAAACAGCTGGCTCCAAAATCGCACTTTGCAAATTTAAGCTATCGAGCTTAGCCAACTTGGGCAAAGAGCGACCGATTGGATAGGGACCGTCATGAGTTGTAATCGTCAACTTTTGCAGATGGGGAAAACTTTCGAGAAAGTTATCTATAAACTCAGTTTGAGATTTGCTACCCGAGATATAAATCGCAACCCGTATCACATCTTCTCGCTTGGATTGCGGCTGAGATAAATCAAATTTCTCATCAAGATTCTCAACCTGCAAAGCTCCATCTGCATTTTTATGCCATAAGCGAATACGGCGAGGAAAATAATAGCTGGTCGCTTCGGCTGTCGCGATCGGCCATAGCAAAAACGCCATTAAAACCATTCGTTTCGCCAATTGTAATTCTCTACCCATCACCTAATCTCCTTTGCATCGGAACTTGCTCTCATGGACCCTTTTTGTCAAAATAAATCAAACCTTTCCGGCATGAGATTGAATTAAGGCTTCTAGAAAATCATCTGGATGCTGAGCCTCCAATCCGAATTGATTCAAAGTTTTATTTGGAAAATCTTTCAATTATAAGTCAAGATAATAGAGGAAGAGGACCGGATGGCAGCAGCCAAAACATGACGATCATCCAAGTCTGGCAGGACTAAACCAGGTATTATAGGATGATAGCCTTCAACAAGACAGTCTAAAGCGTTAAGGTTCATCAGCTCTCGAGTTCTCTCCAATTGCTGCTTGTTCAAATCAGGTCGTTGAATGAGAACGTTTCTCATCCACTCATCGTGAATCTGCTCCGTCCACCTTGCCTTGAAAATGCCAGTCATTGCAAGGTGCATGAGCAAATCCCGCAAAGGTTCAGGATATAAAACACAAAGCATCATAGATAACAGTCATCGCTGACATGGCTCAATATCCCATGCCAAGCTTTTGAGCCTCATTGGCTAATTTTTCGAGCACACAAAAACGCTCTGCTTCCACCTTTTCTCTAAAATCAAAAATATCTTTTGCAAGGATGCGTCGTTTGGTTCCAACCTTTCGAAAAGGTATTTTTCCTTCTTCTAGAATCTGAACTAGATAAGGCCTGGAGATATTTAACAATTCAGCTGCCTCTTGCGTGGTTAATTCGGCTTGGACAGGAAGAACGGTGACGGAATTTCCATTGGCCATTTGAGCCAGGATATCCACCAACAAACTAAACCCCCGACATCAAACTCGCTAAAAAAAATTTGTATTTCACCCGGCATTCCAATTGGGCATTAACGCAGTACTTTCTACCGGACGAGAACTCTGATGGCAATGACGTGAGTGGTTTCCATTGATTGAAGAGAGACTCATTTTCGCAAGCCAGACTTGCCATGGTTGACTTGTCCGTCTTTAGCGCCTGATTATATTTTTTGCATGCAAATCGATAAAATGACAACCAAGCTCCGCGAAGCTCTTGAATCGGCTCGACAGGTTTGCGCGGCCAAAAATCAGCAACAACTGTCATTGGCGCACTTGCTAGGCGCGCTTTTGCAGCAACCTGAAAGTCTGCTTCCGCAGGTATTCGAACGTTTGGGCGTTGATTTTCCAGGAATCCTTTCGGATATCAAAACTCAAATCAATTCGGAGCCTCAGATCAGCGGCACGAAGCCAGATGAAGTTTACATGGCCCCTAATGTCTTAAAAGCATTCGATCGTGCCAATCAAATCGCCCAGAAATGGGGAGATACCTTTATTTCCACTGAAGCCATGTTGCTCGCTTTGGCTCAAACCGGAACCACTCAAAGCTTATTAGAGCGCCGAGGCCTTGATGCGAAGCAACTCGAAAAAGCCATCTTGGATCTCAGGCAAGGCAACCACGTCACCGATGAAAATCCCGAATCCAAGCAAGGAACCATCCAGAAGTATACGCACAACTTGAGCGCCGATGCTCGCTCCGGGAAACTAGACCCAGTCGTAGGAAGAGACGATGAAATCCGTCGAACCATGCAGGTCCTGAGCCGCCGCTCGAAAAACAATCCAGTGTTGATCGGAGAACCGGGTGTGGGGAAAACAGCCATTGCCGAAGGCATCGCTCTTCGAATCGCCAGCCACGATGTTCCTGAAAGCCTCCGAAACCGAGAACTAGTCTCACTAGACTTGGCTGCTTTGATCGCCGGCACAAAATACCGAGGGGAATTTGAAGACCGCCTCAAAGCACTTTTAAAAGAACTGCAGAAAGCAGAAGGGCAATATATCTTATTCATCGATGAGCTTCACACGCTCGTAGGAGCAGGGAGTGCAGAAGGAGCCATGGATGCCAGCAACATGCTGAAGCCAGCCCTGGCCCGCGGAGAATTACGCTGCATTGGAGCAACGACTCTGAAGGAATATCGTCAGCACATAGAAAAAGATGCTGCACTGGAACGTCGTTTCCAGCCTATTTTGGTCACAGAACCCAGCGTAGAAGATGCCATCACCATTCTAAGAGGCATTAAAGAACGCTATGAGTTGCATCATGGAATCCGCATTACAGACGGAGCTATTGTTTCGGCCTGCGTGCTCTCCAATCGCTACATTACCGGTCGCCAGCTACCCGATAAAGCCATTGACTTGATCGATGAAGCCGCGAGTGCCTTGAAAATGCAGATTGAATCGTCTCCAGAAGAACTCGATGAGCTGGAACGACACATCACTCGCCTGGAAGTGGCCAAACGAGCCTTGATGCGAGAAAGTGATTCGGCCAGCCAAAAACGTCTTCAAGATACCGAAGAAGAGCTGGCCAATGACAAGGAGAAAGCCCTCGCTTTAAGAGCCAAGTGGACCACCGAAAAGAATCGCCTTTCCTGGGTCAAAGAAACCAAAACTCAGATTGAGAAAGTAAAACACGAAATTGACATAGCTCAACGGCAAGGGGATTTTGAAAAAGCAGCCAAACTCCAATACGGGGATTTGTTTGCCTTGGAGAAAAAACTCCAAGAATCGAGCGAATCCACCCAAGGTTTTCTACGCGAAGAGGTCAGCGATCAAGATATCGCAGGAGTTGTGTCTCGATGGACGGGAATTCCCGTTCAAAAAATGCTCGAAGCCGAGTCCGCGCGCCTGCTCCACATGGAAGATCGCATCGCTCAGCGCGTCATTGGTCAACCAGAAGCGATCGCAGCTGTTAGCAACGCGGTTCGCCGAAGTCGGGCGGGCCTTTCGGACGAGAGTAAACCTCTTGGAAGTTTCATGTTCTTAGGTCCAACTGGCGTTGGAAAAACCGAGCTCGCGCGTTCACTCGCCGAGTTTTTGTTCGATGATGAACACGCCATGGTGCGCATCGATATGTCGGAATACCTGGAGAAGCATTCCGTGTCCCGCTTCATCGGAGCTCCGCCTGGCTATGTAGGTTACGAAGAAGGCGGCCAGCTCACAGAAGCCATCCGTCGAAGGCCCTATTCGGTCATTTTGTTAGACGAAATCGAGAAAGCAGCACCCGAAATTTTTAACGTCCTGCTTCAGCTTCTGGACGAGGGTCGTTTAACCGATGGACAAGGCCGTGTTGTCGATTTCCGTAATACCATCGTTTTAATGACCAGCAACTTAGGCAGTCCGTATTTGCTGGAAGGCGTTACACCAGCAGCTCAGGAGCTCGTCTTGAGAGAGCTTAAGAATCATTTTAGACCTGAGTTCTTAAATCGAGTGGATGACATCATTCTATTTCATGGACTTCGCCCCAAAGACCTTCGAGCCATTGTCGATATTCAGCTCGAGCAAGTTCGAAAGCGTTTAAAAAGTCGAGAGCTCCATTTCGAAGTTAGCGAAGAAGCACGTAACAGACTTGCTGAGATTGGATATGACCCGATCTTGGGCGCACGGCCTCTCAAACGCGTCATTCAACGTGAAATTGTCGATGCCGTATCGAAAGCTTTGCTTGAAGGCAAATACCCTGCTGGCAGTACCGTCGAAGTAGTTCGAGAAGGCGATTCTCTAACCCTGAAGACTCCTTGAACAAACGAGGGAAGATTTAAACAAACGCTTTTCGTTGCTCAATCAAAAACGGCCGTTCTACCTGTTCTGCCGTTTGCTCAATATCTCGTCCAGATACACCAACGTTTTTAAAATGTTCTTTCCAGGTATTGACCACCCGAACGACTCTTTTCACTTCCGACACAGCCTCTGAACGGGTAAGACCAAAAAACTGCGCCTCTGAGAGAGCATTATCGATCGTGGAATCGGCGCCATCTTGGCCCACTCGCATTTGTTGAAATCCTAGAGCCTGACCGGATGGCAATACATCGTAAGCAGGTGAGAGAGAGTACTGACCCGATTTGCGAACCAAGAGTGCATGATTTTTTTCATGGTCATCGGTATTATCCATCAAAATATTGAACACCATGCGGCGAAAAAGTTCTTGGATATCAGCAGCCTCTCCTTTTCGACGCAGTAAAAGCGCTAGTTCCGGGTATCCATAAGTCTCACCAGCAGCTCTCAGGGCCACGTGCGCAGATAACACATGCAGCCTCTGCTCTTTGTAACGATCGAAACGTTTGATAGCGAGAACGTGACCCAAGTGAGTCGGAATCGCTCGAGTCTCAGCAATCCGAATCTTTGCCTGTTCCGCCAGGGTCATACTAGCATGCTCAATCAAAGCACGATCGATGGAATCACCCGGTGCGAATTTAAGAATCCAAGGTTCTTGATTGATGCTGACGAGAGCCTTGGGCTTCGCGCCTCCCATGCTAACGCTTGGTGAGATCAAAGGTCTTTGATTCTCCGGAATTGGTTCACTGGCCAACACTTTTTCAATAAGTTCTTGAAGTGTATGAATATCCTTTAAAGTGGGTAAAGGATTATCAGGACATGGGATATAACGAGTCGATGATCTTGAAACACCGAGAGCTCCCAATCGATTATCCCCGGAAAAATACAAATATTCCATCAATGACAATCGTGATGGCTTGTTTAAAAGCCGAATGACTCGCTCACCCCATCGATCTGGACGAGCATCGTCGACAGCACCAACGGCGCTATCTTTTTCCATTGGCAAAAATTCGTGACCCGCTTGAAGAGGCAGATCTTCACTGAGTGAAAACCCTGTCTGAACCCACGAATCGACGTAACATAACGATACACCTCGTGAACTTTGAACCAACCTGAGTTCACCGATTAATTTCGGATCGCTCGGTTTTGCTACATACCAAAGAAACAAAGTATCCATCAATTCTTTCTCCTTGGCGCATATCTTAAAGAAGCTTCTCGTATCTCTTTTTCGAGCGCTCCTTGATCGTGCTTCGGATCAGCTAGCTCAAGGATGGCTTGAGTTCGACCCATCAACCACAAAGCAGTCGCACAAATACCGAGACCCACTCCAGGATCTCCTTGTTCAAGGCGAATCAAGGTAGGAATCGAGACTCCCAAGCGCTGAGCCCAAAGTTTTCTCGATTCTCTTCGTCGCAGACGAGCAATTTTGAAGTTTTGCCCCAATTTCTTCAACGCGTCAGATGCAATGGGTGGAAGGCTGAGATGGGCAAAAGAGCCTTTTGACATAACTTAAATGTTACTATTTTCAAATAAAAAGTCAAGTTTATGTAGTTTATCTCTTTAGACTTCGCAGGAATGACTCCACAGACGAATCGCCGGAATCTGATTTTCATCATCCAACACACTCACGGCTGCGCGAGCCATTGGTAAATGAACCCCAAAGCTCAGGGGTTGACCGATCCATGCAGCTGCAATGGCCCGAATCGTATAGCTATGCGAAAAAATCAGGATATTTTCTTGGGTTTGTTTCATGCGACTCAGGATGGGAGCAATTCGGCACTCCACATCCTCCATGCTTTCACCACCCGGCGCACCATGCAACATCATGGCCCAATCTGGTTGTTTTTTTTGGATATCTGCCTCGAGCATACCCTCGTACTCGCCCGCGTTCCACTCAACCAGCGCATTCCAGAGCTCAGCACGATCCTGATACCCTGCCAAACGACACGTCTGCCGAACCCGTACAAGGGGGCTGCACCACACTTCGTGAAAAGCAATGCGATTCAAGAAAGGTCTTAATCTGCGGGCTTGTTCTTCTCCGTTGGAAGTCAGCCCGAGTTCTGTATAACTTGTTTGCCGCCCTTCGACGTTCCAAAGGGTCTCCGCGTGTCGAACCAAATAAAACACAGCTCTCCCCTTTTTCACGTCGACCGGTATCGGCCAATCAATGTTTTCTTCATTCTTAATGAAGTATCAAGATCGTCTCTTCATTTCCGACGAAACCATATTCTCGTCGCGCAATCTGTTTGAGCCTGGCATGTGACTCAGGTGTCGTACCTGATAAAAGCTGTACTTTCTCTTGCTGTTGCATTTTCTTTTCTTGGAGCAGCGCGACTCGAACGGACAGATCTCGGTGCTTCCGTTTCAGGATCAGATAAGCCGGCAAACTCGAAGAGGAGAAGGCGGTGTACCCAAAGATGAGAAGCGCGACAGCTACACAAGCAGCCATCGCATGATGAAGCCGCATAAAATCTATTAATATTCTACGTTAACGTAGGGCAGAAGTCCAATGACTCTCGCCATTTTGATCGCTTTCATCACTTTTCTCTGGTTTTTGGAGGTTAAGCCGGATCGACGACCTGGCAAAATCTTACCTTCTGGAGATATAAAGCGACGCAAAACATCGGTGTTGTGGTAGTCCACAGGTATTTTGTTTTGCATGAAGAAATCAGCTAAACGTCTTCTATTGCGATTGCCACCCACTGCATTTTTGGGGTTATTGAGAGGATCATCAGCCACCGTAAAGTTCGTCATAAACCCGCTTCCTCTCACATTCTTAGCTCTTTGGCAAGAGAGAAAAGTCCGCAATGGCTAAAGAGCAAATGCGAACATCTCCCAATGCGTAGGGCAAAATCAGGTGAACTCGGTGGCCCTGCCGTTTCTTATCGTAAGCGATTTCTGCCCATACTTCCTTCTCGGACACGTTGGAGGGTAGCTCCGTAGGCAAATTGAACTGCTGCAAAAGCCGAACCACGCGTTCAGGCAATTCCTGCGAGCAATACCCCTGTTGCCTCGAAAATCGGGCAGCCATCACCAAACCAATGGCCACCGCTTCCCCATGTTGAACTTCAAAAGCGGATAATTTTTCAATTGCATGGCCAAACGTATGACCCAAATTAAGCACCATTCTCGTGTATTCTTCTTCCGGATCCTCTTGAACAATCTGAGATTTCACCCGAATGGAACGGCGAATAATCCACTCAAAATCTCGCCCACCGGCTTCCAGATACTCGAACAGCTCCGTGTCACCAATCATAGCGTGCTTCACCACTTCGGCAAATCCACAAGCAAGCTCACGCCTGGGAAGGGACTTTAGGCAATCTGTATCCATGAAGACCCCTCTTGGCTCTTTAAAAGCACCAATCTGATTCTTTCTTCCCAGAAAATCGATGCCGGTTTTGGCTCCTACGCTAGAATCCACCATCGCTAAAAGCGTCGTAGGAACCTGTACATAAGGCATTCCACGACAATAGGTGGCGGCGACAAAACCAACCAAGTCACCGATTACTCCCCCTCCAAAAGCCACCAACAAGTCTCTGCGTCCAATCTGCATTTGAGATAGAGCTTCGTACAGCTGACTGGCCTGCTCTAAGCTTTTCGAAGCCTCTCCTTCGGGTACTAATAAGACAGGATAAGAGTCCAAAAGCGAACCATACAATGCTTGCAAACTGGGATGAGTGATCACCACCACTTGAGATCCCGGATGGGGATTCACATAAGTCAGAAAATCGGACAAGCGATTGAGATTCCCTGGGGCAATCGAAATCGAATCGTCCGCTTGTCCTTCAAGGCCCAATTGCTGCTCCAACTGGTACAGAACCTGGATTCTCTCCACCATCCATTCGACAGAATGTGTCCAGGAAGAAATCCGGTGCAAAAATTTACGATACTCGGCTCTTCGCTCGATCCAAAGTTCACGCGCATTGGCGGCCAGAGGTCGCTTCTGACTCCGAGATAAGCGTTCTCGAATCACCTCGAAGGGTGCTTCCAAGCAAAAAATGGAGTCCTGCGCAAAAAGTTTTCGATTTGCAAGCGAAACCAAAGTTCCACCACCCGTAGCAATAATCTGCCCAGAACTCTTAGAAAGTTCTTGGCAATATTGATGCTCTAATTCTCGAAAAAACGACTGTCCATAACGTTGGAACAGGCTTGAAATGTCAATTCCCTGTCGCTCTTCAATCATTTGATCCAAATCGACAAAGGGCATCTTCATCTGCTTGGCCAATAGACGACCCACACGCGTTTTGCCGGTTCCCATAAACCCTGTGAGTATCAAGTTTCTCTTTCGCATTTTTGAATCAAGCGCTTTTTTTATACGGTCTATCTGCTATCAGTCAAGCATGTCGTTTTGTGTCGCAGAAGAGGATCTGGGATCTCGTTTGGATGTTTTTTGCCAAAAGCATCTTTCAAAAGTGTCACGTTCTCGCGTTCAAAATTGGCTTAGAATCGCGAACCAAAAACCTTCGCGCATCCTAAAACAAATCGGCGAGAAAATTGAACTCTGCCCTCCATCCGTGACACCCAGTACCTTGGAGGCTCAGAACATTCCACTAGAAGTTCTGTTTGCGGATGAAGATCTGATCGTGATCAACAAACCCGCTGGCATGGTTGTGCATCCAGGAGCAGGCAACCCAGATAAAACGCTGGTCAATGCGCTACTATACCACTATCCAGGGCTCTGTGTTGGCGACACGGAACGACCTGGAATCGTTCATCGGCTCGATAAAGATACCTCGGGCATCCTTCTGATCGCGCGCAACAACGAAAGCCACCAAGCCCTGAGCGAAGCCTTCAAAAACCGAACCATTCAAAAGACTTATCGAGCCATTTGCCAAGGCAACCTCAAAAAAGATTCTTTCGAATTGATCACCGGCCATAAGCGACATCCAACCAACCGGAAGCGATTCACCACCCAAGAGACAACCACCCGCATCGCTCACTCTCGCTACACCGTGCTCAAGCGCAAAAACGGAACGACAGAAGTTCAAGTAGACCTTCTCACCGGGCGCACCCATCAGATCCGAGCACAGCTTGCAGATATCGGCCACCCTCTTCTAGGAGATCGACTCTACGGAGGGCCACTCATTCCAGGATTTCATCGACAGGCGCTGCACGCGGAGCGCATCGTTTTTTCGCACCCTCGATCCGAAGCCAAAATGGATTTTCAAGTCGCCCCAGACTTCAGCACGATAGATCGAAGGATATTATGAGCTGCAGCGTTTACGCTTTGGGGCAGGCAGGAAGTGCGCTTTCCCTCTCGCTCAAAGCCCTTCAGAAACAACCGGATGTTTTATTTTTAAGCGTTCCCGATCACGCCATCGAAGCAGTGGCTCAACAACTGGCTCAAGATCCTCAATTTAAAGCTCCGGCTGTGATTGCCCATCTTTCCGGCAGCTACTCGTGGGAAGTCCTCGGAGCGCTCAAAGAGCACGCAGCACTGGCTCAATTTCACCCACTCGCAGCTTTGAAAAACAGTTCTCCGATCCCTCCCAATAGCCTCTGCGCGATCAGTTCGAATTGCCCACATGCCCTGCACACGCTTCAAGATTTAGCGCGAAAAATGCAACTTCGACCCATTCAACTCAGCCATGGCAAAACGATTGAATACCATACCGCCTGTACGCTGACTGGGAATCTGACCCTGGCGCTCGTGCAACTGTCCATCGAAAAAATGGCTGAGGCCGGCGTACCCGAGCCACTGGCCCGAGAGGGACTCGCCTCGCTATTACACAGCGTTGCCAGCAATCTTGAATCCCGGACCCTCGCAGAAGCTTTGACAGGGCCTGTGAAAAGAGGCGATCAACAAACCATCGAACGACATTTAAGCGTGCTCCATGGAACCTCTCGACAAATCTATGAAATGCTGACGAATCAGCTACGCAGCATTCTCTCAAAATAGATTTACGAAAAAAGCAGGCCCGAAATACCCACTATCCCGCAATAAGCACTAAACCAAAGCAAGCTTTTGGTCTGTAGAAAGCGCATAAACCAGGCTATGACGAGGTAGCCACTCGTCATGGCCACCAGCATTCCCAATAGAATTGGGCCCACCATCGTCTCAAACGCACCCATATCTTGAACCCCATCTTTGGCTGCAACGATTGAAGCACCCAGCATCACTGGAATGGACATGAAGAACGAAAACCGAGCGGCTTCGGTTTTAGAAAGTCCCAAGCCAACTCCCGCAGCAATCGTTGCCCCAGAACGGCTTATACCGGGTAGCAAGGCAAACGCTTGCGCCAAGCCCATCACGCCAGCATCCAACCAACGAATTTTTGATGAAACACCTCGATTACAAGCTTCTGCTATCGCCAGCAATGCAGCGGTTACCATCAAGAATCCATAAACCGAACGAACCGAAGCAAAAAAAGCCGATATTTCCGACTTCCACAATAACCCAACCACAGCGGCAGGAATCGTCGCCAAAACAACCATCCATCCTAAACGAGCCTCCGGTTCTCGGAAAGGGCTTCCCGATATCATATCTCGAATCATCGCAATCGCGATGGCCCGTAAATCTTTAAAAAAATAAACAATCACTCCCAGAAGAGTCCCCAACTGAACCAGCACGTTAAAGATAAAAGCCTGTTTCGGTTCGAACTCCCAATCCAACCATTGGGGCACTAAAACCAAATGCGCGCTGGAGGAAACAGGGAGATATTCGGTTAAGCCTTGTACGAGCCCCAGTACCGATGCTTGAGTCAAATCCATCGTCTCAACCTAGCTCATTTTCAGCCCAAATACCAATCGGTCTTAGAAGGTCCTCAAGCGAGACCTGTTCTTTCGAAAACAAAAAGCCATCAACAGGCCACAGATCAAGCAAGCGTCTCCCCAAACGGTCGACAATGGAAGAATCTGGCTACAACTCGATGTTCCAGGTAAAACCTGCCTCTCCAGGATCTGATCGTTCAAAGGATGCAATTCACAATAGGCATTTCGATCCTCCTCTAGCAAAAAACGCTCTTCATCTCCCAGCTGGCCATTGGGGTGCATCACAGCCAGCAAATTGTCTGAGTGCTCCAAACCAAGGACATGCCCAAGCTCATGAAGCAAAACATTTTTATAATCGACAAAGGTCCAGAGATGATTCTTCTGATTAACTTCGATGGTAGCATTTCGATAAATGTGTGGATTTCCGAAATAAACCTGCGTGGTCATGGCTAAAACATTCTGGCTGTATTTCCAGTCTGCTGGAGAGCGAAGATGCACACGGTTCTCGCTTGCTGAATCCCAATGCAATCGAAGCTGCCCGCATTCCACTTCATTCCATTCTTGGATGGCAACCCACAGAGGAGCCTTGAGTTCATCCTGTTCCGTGGCAATTCCAACCGATTGTTGAGCCCAATAGAGAGGTTTTTGTCTCACAGAGAAAGGAAACAACTGTTACGCTTGCCTTATTCAACTCGGTCATTATAATCTTCGGTCATGACACCGCAAAAGCCAGGTCCAGAAGCACTTAAATCTCTGACTTTACCGTCGGAGTTGCCAATTCTGCCGCTTAGAAATAGCGTCTTTTTCCCGGGCGCAGTCATGCCTTTAACCATCGGGCGAAATAAAACGATTCGCCTCATCGAAGAAGCCACGCAAGAAAAAAGCTTACTGGGGATTGTCACTCAACGAGCTCCCGAAATGGATGATCCTTCTGCGGAAGACTTATACCAAATCGGAACCGTGGCACGCATCATCAAGCTCGCTCGCACCGGAAAAGATGGGTTCAACATCGTTGTCGAAGGCATTTCACGCTTTCACGTTGATCAGTACTCTCGAAAGGATCCTTTTTTTACCGCTCAGATTTCTGCCCTTCCTGACGAAGGCACCAACGATGTTGAAGTCGAAGCTCTCTCATTAAATCTGCGTAATACCGCTCGCGAGGTGATTGATCTATTGCCAGAGATCCCGGTCATGGCAAAGCAGCTCTTAGACTCCATCACCGCTCCCGGTCACTTAGCGGACTTGATTACAGCAAACATCGACGCAACCATCGAAGAAAAGCAAGATGTCCTTGAAGCAACTGTTTTGAAGAAGAGACTCACCCGTGTGCTGGAGTTGCTAAATCGTCAGTTTGAAGTCTTAAAGCTTTCGAACAAAATCAACTCTCAAGTCAAAGGGGAAATGAGCAAAACTCAGCGCGAATACTATCTTCGCCAGCAGCTCAAAGCCATTAAAGAAGAGCTTGGCGATAAAGAAGACGACGAAAGCGGAGTGGAAGAACTTGAAAAGCGGCTCAAAGCAGCGAATCTACCTGAAGAAGCCGACAAAGTTTCCAGACGAGAGCTCAAACGCATGCGAAACATGCAGCCCAGCCAAGCCGAATACACCGTCGCACGTACGTATCTGGACTGGCTGGCAGAGCTTCCTTGGAAAAAGGAAAGCAAAGACAATCTGGATTTGGAGAATGCCAGAAAGACTTTAGACGCAGATCATTACGGGCTCGAAAAAATCAAAAAGCGGATTATCGAATATTTAGCCGTTCGAAAGCTAAAATCCGATATGAAAGGGCCTATTCTGTGCTTTTTAGGTCCGCCGGGGGTTGGAAAGACCTCGCTCGGGCGCTCGATTGCTACCACGCTTGGGCGAAAATTTCATCGGATTTCTTTAGGCGGCATGCGAGACGAAGCCGAAATCCGTGGCCACCGGCGAACCTACATTGGTGCGCTCCCAGGTCGTATCATTCAAGGCATGAAACGGGCTGGAACCGCAAACCCTGTCTTCTTGCTGGATGAAATGGACAAGTTGGGCCATGACTTTCGAGGCGATCCCGCTTCTGCTTTGCTCGAAGTATTAGATCCTGAACAAAACAACGCGTTCAGCGACCATTATCTAGATATTCCCTTCGACTTGTCTAAGGTCTTGTTCATTGCCACTGCAAATCAAGGCGATACCATTCCTCATGCCTTAAGAGACCGCATGGAAATCATTGAAGTTCCGGGCTACACCTTTGAGGAGAAGCTTGCCATTGCGGAAACTCATCTGATTCCCAAGCAAATGACAGAGCATGGAATTGATGCAAGCCAAATCCAAATTCCGAAAGAAGTCATCCTCAAGATTGCTTCCGGCTATACACGCGAAGCGGGTGTGCGTAACTTGGAGCGAGAAATAGCCTCGGTATGCCGAGCCATCGCCGTTGATGTTGTTGGAAACCGAGATCAGCCCAAACAAGTGATCACCTTCGAAAGACTGGAAAGAATCCTCGGACCTGAAAAATTTTACAATGAAACCGCTGAAAGAACGGCGATACCCGGTGTGTCTACTGGCCTTGCCTGGACAGCTGCCGGCGGAGACCTGTTGTTCATTGAAGCGACACGCATGGGCGGCAAAGGTTCTTTGATCCTCACCGGCCAACTGGGGGATGTCATGAAAGAATCTGCTCAGACAGCGTTAAGCTGGATCCGAACTCATGCAACCGATTTTAAACTAGCCAAGGACTTGGAAGATCATTTTTTGGACAGAACCGATATACATCTTCACTTCCCTGCAGGAGCAATCCCCAAAGATGGCCCTTCAGCCGGTGTCACCATTGTCACGGCGTTGATCTCCCTTTTAACAGGGCAATGCACACGCTCTGACACGGCCATGACCGGTGAAATCACCCTGCGAGGGCTCGTTCTGCCCGTTGGAGGCATTAAAGAAAAAGTCTTAGCCGCTCATCGAGCGGGGATTAAAAATGTTATCTTACCCCTTCGCAATGAGAAGGATTTGGTTGATATTCCAATGGATATTCGTTCTGAAATTCGATTTATCCTGGCAAAGCGAATTGAAGACGTGCTGGAATTCGCTCTGTCCCAAACGCTGAAGCCCATCCCAGAGCTCAAAATAACGCAAGATTCAAAACTCGCGCAACCAGAAGCCTGATTTTTAAGCGGATTAAAGGTCTCATTGGCAAGCACTGGCGAGCCTCTCAGATCAAAATCGATGCCTTCATTAAACAAAATCAGCTCTTGCTCACTATAAGAGACAGCGGCATCGGATTTGATCCAAATCAGGTTCCGCCAAATCATTTCGGACTTCGAAGCATTCGAGAGAGGGTGAGACTCATGGGTGGAAAGCTAAAAATAACGTCTAGAAACAAAGAAGGCACTGAAATTCGAATTGAGGCTCCCGCAGATATGAGTGGGATCGATCTCTGTCGTTGGTGCAAAACAAAGTATCCTGAAATTGAAATCTTGATGCTGACCGTATCGGATGACAAGACTCACGTACTTGAAACGATTCAAAAAGGAGCGGTTGGCTACCTTGTCAAAGGGATTTCTGAAGCTAAACTCAGCGAACGAGAACAGGAATGTTTGCAGATGGTCGCCAAAGGCCTGAGCAATCATGAGGCAGCCAGCGTGATGGGACTCTCCAGAGCCACGATCCGAACTCATTTAGAACACATTTACCAAAAGCTTGATGTCTGCAACCGAGTTGAAGCGGTCACCGAAGGACTTCGTCAAGGCATTATCGCTATCTAGATCACAATAGCCGGATACGAGAGTGCTAGGATTGAACTCTTGTTTTTGCCTATAAAACTGATATAAGCGGCCTCATGTCCAATCCGATCAATGAACTTTCAGGAACTGTCCGTGATTCTTTTGGTAAAGGCCCTTCCCGCGTTCTGCGCAAAGCTGGGATGGTCCCGGGCGTTGTTTATGGAAAGGGCAGCCTGGCTCTTAGTGTCGCAATCGATCCGAAGCCCGCTTCGAAGATGCTGCTTTCTCCCTTGAGACGCAACATTCTGATTCACTTGAATTTGGATGGCCAGGCTCAAAAGACCGTGATGGTCAAAGATCTTCAGATTGATCCGGTACGCAGAAACTTGACACACATTGATTTTATCGAGATTGATCCTTCGATCCCGGTTGAAGTAGAAGTCCCTTTTTCGACTTTTGGTAAAAGCAAATCGGTCGTGGCAGGCGGAAAACTGGAGCAAGTGAATCACACCATCCGAGTCAAAGTGTTGCCTTCCGAAATCCCTGTCAAACTTGAACTTGATATAACCGATCTGGAATTTGGCTCGACGCCTGCACGCGCTATTCCACTCCCCGCTGGAGTTGCGTTAGCTTGTGCTCCTGAAGCTCCTGTTGTCACCATCAAAATACCGCGTGCAGAAAAAGAAGATGCTACCTCAGGCCCAGGCGCTGCTAAATCTGCATGAAGCTCATCGTTGGACTGGGAAACCCGGGCGAGCGCTATGCCAACACCAGGCATAATGCTGGATTCCGGGTTTTAGACTTTCTAGGCTTGTCATTTCAAAAAGGATTCTCTGGTTTACAGGCTAAAAAAGGCGATTGGGTTTATCTCAAACCCCTGACCTACATGAACCGTTCTGGAGATTCCGTACTCGCCTGTTCTCAGTTTTATCGAATCCAACCCGATCAAATTTTTGTGATCCACGACGAGTTAGACCTGCCTTTTGAAAGCATTCGCTATAAAAAGGGAGGTGGACACGCTGGACACAACGGTCTTCGAGATATAGGGCGCGTCTTAGGCCTTGAGTTTCATCGAATTCGTTTCGGCATTGGGCGCCCAGAACAAAAAATGCAGGTAGCAGACTACGTTCTTTCAAACTTCTCAACCGAAGAACAGCAAAAGCTACCCACCTTAATAGAACAATCGATTGAGCTTTTAAACGAGCATGTCCACGCTTAAAGTCGTTCAAAGCGAGATTCATACCGCTTGCCAAAAAGCCCAGCGCAATCTCCAAAGCGTCCAATGGATTGCAGTCTCAAAAAATCGATCGATCGAAGCGATTGAAGCCCTTTATCAAGAAGGCCAGCGCCACTTTGGTGAAAATTATGCCATCGAGTTTGCTGAAAAGCGCAAGGCATTGCAAGAACGTTGCCCAGAAATTTGCTGGCACTATATTGGGCAAATCCAGTCTAACAAAATCAACTTGATTGCCCAAGCCGACTACATCCACAGTCTGTGCAACTTGAAACACGCAGAGGCTCTTTCAATCCAAGCCACCAAAGCCATTCGAGTCTTCATCCAAGTAAAATTAAATCCAGAAGAGCATCGTGGAGGTTTAGTCCCTGCTGAGCTCGATTCTTTCATGGAATCTCTGAAGAGCCACAAGCAGCTCATGGTAGAAGGCCTCATGACAATCCTGCCTTTGCAACCTGAAATGCCAGCGAGTTATTGGTTTCAAACCATGAAAGCCCTTACACGCCCCGATACGCCAGGCTTGTCGATGGGAATGAGCGAAGATTTTCGAGAAGCCATCGCTCATGGAGCCACTTGGCTCCGAATCGGCCGAGCGATTTTTGAAGGTCTTTAAACGATCGAAGCCTTTAACCAACGCGTCTTGCCCACTCGAATCGCATATTCGCCCTGCCCCATCGTTTTCTGCCCATCGCTCTCACGTTCGCCATTGATCAAAACGGCTCCTTGTTTCAAAAGACGCTTGGTTTCGGCATTGGTGGGACTCAGGCCAGATTCGGCCATCAGTTGCATCAAGGTCAGTCCCGATTTAAAATTCTGGCTCGGAGCATCGGCAGGAACTTCCGAGCGCTTGCCCACGCCAAACAATTGGTTAAAACGCTGCAATGCGGCATCGGCAGCCTTCGCATCGTGAAAACGTTCTACAATTTCAAGGGCCAAAGCGATTTTTGCTTCTTTCGGGTGTCCCGCTTTTAACGCCTCAATTTCGATTTTCGTCTTCAGAGATAAGAGATCATAATATCGCCACATGAGCTCATCGGACACACTCATCAGCTTACCAAACTGGGTATGCGCATCTTCTTCAACGCCCACATAGTTTCCCAGGGATTTGGACATTTTATCGTGCCCGTCCAAACCCTCCAGCAGAGGCACCGTCCCCACACATTGAGGCTCTAGGTCAAAATGCCGCATGAGATCTCGCCCTACCAGCAGATTAAAAAGCTGATCTTGGCCACCCATCTCTAAATCTGCTTTTAAAACCACCGAATCGTAGCCTTGCAAGAGCGGGTAAAGAATCTCATGCATGCTGATGGTGCGTCCTTCGGATAAACGCTTCTTGAAATCATCGCGTTCAATCATTCGAGCCACCGAATACTTCGCCGCAATGCGAATGAATTCCGCAAGATTCATATTCTGAAACCACTCGGAATTAAACCGAATCTGAGTTTTATTCGGGTCTAAAACTTTAAAAACCTGCCTTCGATAAGTCTCTGCATTGGCTCGAATCTCTTCTTCTGAGAGAGCTGGGCGTGTCACGTTCTTACCGGTAGGATCTCCAATACGAGCCGTAAAATCTCCAATGATAAAAACGATTTGATGCCCTTCATCTTGCAACTTTCGAAGCTGGGTCAAAACAACCACATGACCCAAATGGATATCTGGAGCAGTTGGATCAAAACCAATTTTAATCACCAAAGGCCGATTTTTCTCTAATTTCTTCTGAAATTCTGCTTTTATCTCAGGACTGATGAACATAGAGCTGGTTTCTAGCCCTTCGAGCTTGGAGAATCAAGCCAGTTCTCCAGGGCGCTCACAAAGTCCGGATTTAACATGGATTGACATCCTAGCTAGCAAGGTCGAGTTCTAGATATAAAGCATTCTTACAAAAGGAGTAAATAATGAAGAAGTTCAAAGGTGTCATCTTGTTATCCTTTATTTGGGTAATTGTTGCTTGGGCAGATGCACATAAAAACCCACCAGAAAATCGAGAACCCATTGGTTGCGGTATGAGTCAGGGGTACAACATAAGCTCGGCCGATCTGGTTCCCTCGAAATTTGCCAGCTCTGTAGAAGATTGTTGTGCGTACTGCAAAGACACCCCCGGTTGTGTTGCTGCAGTATTTTTGAATTACTATTGCTATTTAAAAAATAAAACGACCCCTCTGATAGAGTCAGAAGGTTGCACAGCGATCTACCTACCTACGCCGGCCCCAGCAACTCCCGCTCCTACATCAATTTGCAATACAATCGTATCGCAAGAAGTTTGTGTTGGGTTTGGAGAATGTTCTTGGTGCGGCCCTGAAAATGTTAGTACGCTTTGCGCATTGGGAGGATCACGTTCATTTTGCTACGACCTCAAGGAGGGGGCTTGTTGCCCGGCGACTATGAGTGATATGGATTGGGCTTGTTCGTGGCTATGTAATACGAGTGCTCAATGCATACTTGACCAACAGATGGGTGGTAATGACACCTGTTGTCCACAAGGACAATCCTCCTGTTATGGTTTTTATGACACTTGGCCGATTTGTTGTTCTGATGATCATGTATGTTGCGGGGATCACAGCTCTAACTCGCAGATTTGTTGTCCACCAGATACAACGTGTTGTTACGGTGATACCTTCTCAATCTGTTGTCCTCTTGGACAAGTGTGCTGCACAGATAACAGCGATCCTCAGTGCTGCCCGGAGGGCCAGCATTGCAACGTGTCTTGGCAATGTACAGCAAAGTCTTTCGACTAGAGCGTGTCGCCATTTCATTTTCCTAACTTCAACCAGGTGAGTAGCCCAAGAGAATCTGACCCTCAGGCTCTCACAGAACCAGACTTAGACCTCTCGACCCATCCGACTACCATCGTCCATATCCGGCCCATGAAGACCCAAGCGCTAATGAACATACATTAATGGAAGCAACCGAACCCATCGAAAATCTGATTATGCGTCTTCAATTTTACAGGATTCTCGCGGCTCCAGTGACCTGAGGCATGTTAAGCGGGCTTTGCGATTGCCCTAGCCAGTTCTCTCCTGTCTTTACCTGCGCGAAAGATTCTTATAAACTCAAAACCCATGGCTGTTCGCAAGGTTCTTATTTGGCCGGATCCGGCTCTTCAGAAAAAATCGGAACTCGTTACTGAGTTTGACACCTCTTTAAAAATGTTGGTGCAGGACATGATTCAAACCATGGAGGCCATTGGAAATTCAGCCGGTCTTGCAGCTCCCCAAATCGGAGTTCATAAGCGTTTGTTCATAGCCGATATTCCGCCGGAGCATAACGACGGCAATGGAACGGATGGTCCTGAGCTTTTTATCAACCCAGAATTTATTCTCAAAGAAGGTCAGTTTGAGTGGGAAGAAGGTTGCTTATCCATACCCGGCGAGCGAGGAAAAGTGCAAAGAGCTTATCGAGTCATCATGCGCTACCAAGACTTAGAGGGCAATACGCACCAACGTGAAGCGTTTGACTATCTATCCGGCTGTTTTCAACACGAAGCCGATCATTTAGACGGCAAGCTCTGGATTGATTATCAAAGCTCCTTCAAAAAAGAGCTGGTCCGTAAAAAAATGCTCAAGCTCAAGGCTAGCTTATGAAAATTGCTTCTTTGATTGGCCTCCTGCTCCTCATGGCCTGCAATCCATCCACGAAACAAGAACCGCATATCCAGTACTTGTTGGATTCCGAACGAAGCGAACTTAAAGTTCTGGTCACGCTCCCAAGTGGGCTGCACGCTTACGCTCCCGGGGAGCGCATTGGAAAATCCATCGAACTTGAGATCAGAGCTCACAATGGATGGAAGTTAAGATCCAAACCGAAGCTCCCGGCCGGAGATAAAAATCATCTTTTAAGCGGTCAATTTGAAATTTTGGCTCAGATCACTGCAGGACAAGGTCCGCTCTCAGGCGTCCTACGGATGCAAACTTGCTCGCACTCTTCTTGTGGACGTCCTCATGAATACCCGTTTACCCTCGACCTTTAAACTAGAGTCCTCGTACGCGCCGACGGGAGATCAGCCTCAGGCGATTGCTCGACTTTCGCAAGGCATTGCTGCGGGCTTGCGACATCAAACTCTGCTCGGAGTCACCGGTTCGGGAAAAACCTTCACCATGGCCAACGTGATTCAAAAAGTCCAAAAGCCGACTCTCATACTAGCCCATAATAAAACCCTAGTGGCTCAGCTGTATGAAGAATTCAAATCTTTCTTTCCCAACAATGCGGTCGAATATTTTGTCAGTTATTACGACTACTACCAACCAGAAGCCTATGTCCCTTCCACAGATACCTACATCGAAAAAGATAGCGCCATCAACGAAACCATTGATCGCATGCGCCATCGAGCCACCACATCCTTACTCACTCGAGAGGATGTGATCATTGTTGCCTCCGTCAGCTGTATTTACGGCATTGGAAGCAAAGACAGCTATCAAGAAATGACGGTGTATGCAGCGGTTGGACGAAAACAAAAACGCGATTCTTTCCTAAGACAACTGATCGAAAGCCAGTATGAACGCAATGACCTAGCTCTGGCCCGTGGCACTTTTCGAGTTCGAGGAGACGTCATTGAAGTATTTCCACCACACATTGAAGATACCGCTTATCGGATCAGCTTTTTTGACAATGAAATTGAGTCCATTCAAATTGTCGATCCCCTGCGTGGAAAAGTCTTGGAAAATATTCAAGAAGTCACTTTTTGGCCTGCCAGTCATTATGCCACCACTTCGGAACGAACTCAAAAAGCCATGAAATCGATTCGTGAAGAACTCCATGAGCGGCTACAAGCCCTGCGCTCAGAGAATCGACTTCTGGAAGCGCAACGTCTCGAGCAAAGAACTCTTTTCGACTTAGAAATGCTCGAGACTGTCGGTATCTGCAAAGGAATCGAAAACTATTCCCGCCACTTAACAGGGCGGCTGAAAGGAGAGGCTCCCCCCACCTTATTAGACTACTTCCCCCAAGATTACTTACTCTTAGTCGATGAATCTCATCAAACCATCCCCCAAGTTGGCGGAATGTATCATGGCGATCGCGTTCGCAAGACAACTCTCTCTGAGCATGGCTTTCGGCTTCCCTCTGCCTTGGATAATCGTCCGTTGAAATTTCAAGAGTTTGAAGAACTAACGCATCAAGTGATTTATGTTTCAGCAACCCCAGGTCCATACGAACTCGATCACAGTGCGTCGAACGTAATCGAGCAATTGATTCGGCCCACCGGCCTTGTGGATCCTTTGGTAGAAGTTCGGCCCGTTTCAAACCAAGTCGAAGATGTTGTTCGCGAGTGCCAGCAAAGACAAAAAGTGAGTGAACGAGTGTTGATCACAACACTCACCAAAAGGCTTGCAGAAGACCTGTCCGATTATTTCAAAGATGCTGGAATTCGATCCAAGTACCTGCACAGCGATATCGACACCATGGAGCGAACCGAAATCTTGAAGCAACTGCGTGCCGGAGTATTTGACGTACTGGTGGGTATTAACCTGCTCCGAGAAGGCCTTGATCTTCCAGAAGTATCGCTGGTGGCCATCTTAGATGCAGACAAAGAAGGTTTTTTGCGCTCCACTACTGGGTTGATTCAGACAATCGGCCGCGCCGCTCGAAATATTCACGGACACGCGATTCTTTACGCAGACCGAATGACCGATTCTATGCAACGAGCGATAGATGAAACACACCGTCGACGCGTTCTTCAAGAGCAATATAATTCAGAGCATGGCATCACTCCTCAAGGAATCCAGAAGCCCATCGCTGCACTATCCGAATACTTTTTAGTCGAAGAACCGAAGAAGAAACAAAAACTTCAAAAGGAAGTGAAGAAACTTTCGGTTAGCCAAATAGAAAAGCGCATTCAAAACACGCGCAAAGAAATGCAAAAAGCAGCTACCGAACTGAATTTTGAACAGGCAGCCATTTTAAGAGATGAAGCGAAACTGCTCGAACAATTACTTCAAAGCAGCTTGTGAAGGATCGGTGACCATCGGGTAGTAAAGCCCTGTAAATGGTACGTTTGCTTTTGCCAGCGATTCTCCAACACTTTCCAGATTCTTTTTCAAGTCGTCGACCATCACGACCCGACTGTAAGTTTTAGATTGAGCCTTGAGAAAATCGATCAACTGTTCGCCCTTGGATTTATAAACAGAAACAAACAAAATACCGGAATCGTAGTTCTCCCAATCGATATTAGGCGCTGTTAGGGCCAAGTCCACGCCAATCGATTGCAATTGTCGTTTAGTCGTCTCAAGGGCCGTAAATCCTCGGCTGGTCAATCCCATCACCTGGATTCCACGTTTCTGAAAACTTCGGATCCAATCCGGCGTAGATGCCTCCACCGCACTGACTGGACAGTTCTCCTGTGCATTCTCCCACAACGAATAAGCCTCAACAGGGTCGGTTCCTGTTTTCACTTGATCGTAGAAAACATTGGCATGGCAATGAGCGACAGCAGCCTGAAAAACAGTGTTATCCAGATCAAAAACCAAAAGAGAAGTTTCGTTTACGTGTTTCTTGACTTCTACAATGGAGTTGATCTGGCTGAATTCGCTCTTGGAAAGCGAGACCGATGAAGCCAAACAGAAAATCAATATTGAGATCAGAATCATGCACCCCGGTTCTTGCATTAACCAAGCCTAAGATCAAGTCCACAGACAAGGCATCTTGCCTATCCCTCAAAATACGCTTATAGCCTCGCCGATGAGCACTCAAAACGTCGTTATCATTGGCTCAGGCCCTGCAGGTTGGACGGCAGCTCTTTATGCCGCTCGAGCGACCCTTCAACCCCTTGTTTTCGAAGGCTCCGCTCCCAATCTGCCCGGTGGACAATTAATGATTACATCTGAGGTCGAAAATTTTCCCGGTTTTCCGGAAGGCATCTTGGGCCCAAAGCTGATGGCTCAGTTTAAAGAACAGGCTTTGCGTTTTGGCGCCATGGCTCGAACCGAGAATGTCGTTAAGCTCGATCTCAGCGTTCAGCCCTTTCGAGTGACTTCAGAAAATGGCGAAACGATCACCACTCGAACCGTTATCTTAGCCATGGGAGCCAATGCGAAATTGCTGGGTCTCCCTTTGGAAAAAGAGCTGATGGCGAAAGGGGCTGGCGTATCTGCGTGTGCGACGTGCGATGGGGCTTTTTATCGAGGCATGGATGTCGCGGTTGTGGGAGGGGGAGATACCGCTTTCGAGGAAGCGCAATTTCTCACCCGATTTGCGAACTCTGTCACTCTTATTCATCGCAGAGATGATTTTAGAGCCAGCAAAATTATGGTCCAACGTGCGCAGAAAAATCCTAAAATTCGCTTTGAACTGAACGAAGAAGTTCAGGAAATTATGACGGAAAATCAGCAAGTCAGCGGAGTGCGTCTAAAAAACAAATCCTTGAAAATTCAAGGCCTGTTTATCGCCATTGGACATCAACCCAACAGCTCACTCATTCGCGGGCAGCTCGCTCTGGAATCGACGGGTTATTTAAAAACACAGGCTAAAAGCTCTCAAACTGCCATCGAAGGCGTCTTCGCTTGCGGAGATTTGCAAGACCCGGTGTACCGACAAGCCATTACCGCTGCAGGCTCCGGATGCCAAGCTGCTATCGATTGCGAACGCTATCTCGAATCGCTCGGACATTGATGCAAACTTCGCACGCGCGTTTCAGCCAGAAGCTCATGGGACCCGCCTCAATGTTCTAACGATTCAACGATTTGTGTTAATTTCACTTCCTCATGTAAAAACTTGACACAAACTTCGCAATTTTGATAACCGTTAAGCCACAAGGAGTGACTACTCATGAAGAATTTGACTCGAATTTCTCTCGCAACCCTGCTGATTTCATCCATTGCTCTGGTGGGTTGCAATAACAAAAAAATAGAAGAACGCCTGGGTTCTTTGGAAAAACGCCTTGAGGAATTGGAGAAGAAGCCAGCCCTCGCAGCTCGGCCTCCAGCGCCAGCAGCCCAAGAGAAAGCCTACCAACTCCCCGTGGCCCACAGCCCCGTCTTAGGAAAGAAAGACGCAAACGTGAGCGTGGTGGTGTTTAGCGATGGCCAGTGCCCTTTCTGCGCAGGAACCGATACTTTACTCCGTGAAGTGGTCAAAGATCCGGAATTAAAGGAAAAAGTAAACGTTGTTTTTAAGAATTTCCCTCTTTCTTTCCATCCAAACGCCAAACCCGCTGCGAAGGCTGCCCTCGCCGCCAGCGAACAAGGTGGGGATAAATTTTGGAAAATGATGGAGAAGATTTTTGCGAACCAGCAGAATCTGAACGAAGAGAATTTTAAAAAATGGGCCAAAGAACTTGGTCTCAATCTAACAAAGTTTGAAAAATCTTTGAAAGATAACGATGGAAAATACGAGGAAATGATCAAAGCGGATATGGATCTTGGTACAAACCAGGCCCAAGTACGAGGGACACCGTCGATTTATGTGGGAGGCTGGGAGTTGCGTGAACGATCGGTCCAAGGTATTAAGAATCTGATCAAAGAAAAGAACTTGATGTAGCTTTACCTACGACATAGGTAGGAGCAGAAGGAGATCCACCTATGTGCGGAATTGTTGGATACATTGGCAACCAACCAGCTGAAGGCATACTCATCGAAGGGCTTCGTCGCCTAGAGTATCGGGGATATGACTCTGCTGGTATTGCTACATTGTGGAACCATCAAACGCACATTCAAAAAGCGGTTGGTAAACTCTCCGCTCTGTCTCAAGTTTTGAAAGATTCTCCGGTTCCTGGACAAATCGGAATCGCTCACACGCGTTGGGCTTCTCATGGCAAACCCAACGAAGTGAACGCTCATCCTCACCGATTCGGCTCGATTACGCTCGTCCATAATGGGATTATCGAAAACCACGCCAAGCTCCGAAAAGAACTGCAAAATCAAGGTCATGTGTTTCTTTCCGATACAGATACGGAAATTATTGCACACCTCATTGCGCAGCATCAAAAAAAGCATCCCAAAGATTTTCCTTTGGCCGTTTCACGCGCCCTCAAATTGATCGAAGGCGCTTATGCCCTCGCGATTATAGACGAAGAACATCCAGATACAATCATTGGAGTCCGGCAAGCCTGCCCTCTGGTCATCGGCCTGGGTGAAAATGAAAATTTTCTGGCCTCTGACTTTCCTGCTGCGCTAAGCCATACTCGACATTTTATCGTTTTGGACGACGGCGATATGGCGATTGTTCGTGCAGATTCTGTGCAGATTACAGATCTCAACGGAGTGCCGCAAACCCGCAACCCAATCAAGCTTGATTGGTCCCCCGCTGCAGCCGAAAAAGGCGGATACAAGCATTTTATGCTCAAGGAAATTTTTGAGCAACCCCAAGCTGTTATAGACACCTTACGAGGACGCTTCTCGGAAGGAGAACTCAATTTAGCCCTGGACGGTATTCGAACCGAAGATCTCGCATCCGTTAACCAAATCACCATCGTAGCCTGTGGTACTTCGTTTCATGCGGGACTCATCGCCAAACGCTATTTTGAAGAACTTGCGAAAATTCCTGTTGAAGTCGATTTAGCCAGTGAATTTCGTTATCGAAATCCTCTCATTCAGCCAGGGAGCCTGGTTCTCGGGATTTCGCAATCTGGCGAAACTGCGGATACCCTCGCTGCTTTGCAACTAGCCAAATCCAGAGGTGCTCGAATTATGGCACTGTGTAATGTGATGGACTCTGCTATCGCACGCCTGAGCAACGCCAGTACAGGCACCTTCTACACGCGTGCCGGGCCTGAGATCAGCGTGGCCAGTACCAAAGCCCTTCTCACTCAGATCATTAGCCTGTACTTGCTCGCCCTTTTGATGGCTCAACAACGCCATGCTCTGAGCACCCAAGAGATTCATGAACACTTGGAGCAAATTTTTACTCTGCCCATGTTACTGGAATCAGCCCTCAAACAAGAGCCACAGATTAAAGAAACCGCTCGCAGCTTAGTCAACTCCAATCACATGCTTTTGATGGGGCGAGGTCTCCTGTATCCAACCGTGCTAGAAGGAGCTCTTAAAATTAAGGAACTCTCGTACATCCACGCAGAAGGATACGCAGCGGGTGAGATGAAGCATGGTCCCATCGCTTTGATTGATGACAAGATGCCAGTCTTGGTACTAGCCGTCCAAGGCATGAACTACGAAAAGACTTTATCCAACCTGGAAGAGGTAAAGTCACGCGGGGCACGGGTACTGGTCTTGTGCAATGAGAACGATTTAGAACTTCGAGCAGATTACCCAGATGCTTTGATCATTCCACCTTCCCCGCATTATCTTGTTCCTGCTTTAGCGATACTCCCTTTGCAGCTATTGGCTTATCACCTCGCTGTCTTGAGAGGCCAGGACGTTGATCAACCTCGTAACCTAGCCAAGAGCGTCACCATTGAATGAAGATCTAAAAACTTATTTGGCATCTTTGCCTCATCCAGCCGATATTAAGGAATATCTGGAACAGTCTCCTGTCGCCGAATGGCCTCAGTTGCTCAGGCTCATTGATGACCCAGATAAACGGGCTCGAGTGGTCGCTGAAATCGATGAAGGCAACTGGCAAGACTTGCTCACTCAGTTAGGCCCAGAAGAGATTGCGAATATCATCCGTGAGATGGAATCGGATGATGCTGTGGATATCATAGCAAAGCTTCCACTCAATCTGCGTTACGAAACACTGTATCGGCTCCCCAATCAAGAAAGACAGCAAGTACTGGAATTATTAGGATATCCCGAAGACTCGGCCGGCGGTATCATGCAGCTGGAATTGGCTCGTGTGCGAGCAGACGCGCCTGTCTCAGAAGCAATCCAAAGAGTGCGAGAACTCGTAGAAGACGATGTCCAAGTCTTGGCTGTCTGGGTCGTTGATAAAAGCGATTGCTTAGTGGGTTCGGTTGAACTGGCTGATCTATTGATTCACAAATCGACTCGCCTGATCAAAACCTTGATGGATACGGATATCATTTGCGTGCGACCCTTGGTCGATCAAAAGGAAGTTGCCGAACTATTTCAGAAATACGATTTACTAACCCTGCCCGTTGTAGACGATGAAAACCATTTGATTGGCCGGATTTCAGTCGATGACGTTGTGGATGTTCTGACCGAAGAAGCCGAAGAAGAAGCACTTCGAATGGCGGGTACCAGCGTTCAAGAATTACGACATCCAGAGCAAGTGTTCTCCACGGCCCGTATTCGCTTGCCTTGGCTAGCGGTCGCTTTGGGCTGTTCCTTAGTCTCGGCTTCACTGCTTCGTTTCTTTCAACCTCTTTTGGAGCAGATGGTGGTGATCTATGCGTTTTTGCCGGTCATCATGGCCATGGGCGGAAACGTAGGGACTCAATCTTCAACAATCCTGATTCGCGGTTTAGCGACGGGCAAATCTGATCTCAGTGACATCCCTCGAATGCTCTATAAAGAGATTCGAGTCGGGCTTATCATGGGCATTTTCTACGGAATATGCGCGGGATTGGTAGCAACATTTTTATTGAGTGATTTTAATCATTCTCTTGGCATTCTTGTATTTTTCTCGATGGTATTTGCCATGATTACAGCTGCAGGGCTCGGAGTCTTAGCTCCAGCTCTCTTAAAGCGCCTGGGAGTGGATCCGGCAATCGCTGCAGGGCCTTTCGTAACAACCCTAAACGACATCACAGGGATTTTAATTTATATTTTAATTTCTCAATTATTCAAATCTTTCACTGTTTAATTTATTTATTTCTGTTATTTTGCATTCACATTTAATACACTCGTAGAATGCCAGATCCTATTGAGAGCATTTATCCTCCAATCGAAAGAACAGAAGAGATCTTGCTGGAAACTCCCAGTCGATTTGAACTCAGCAAGCAAGCCCTTCAGCAAAAGCTTAGGGACGTTTTCAAAAATCCGAAAGAAGCTGGGGTGGAAGCCGTTCATCGAAGTGCCGAAATCGCTCAAGATCACGGTGCAACCTTTCTCCATCACATCCCCTTTTTAGGTGGCTTTTTTGCACTTTTTGCCAAGAGAAGAGTTCAGCAAGACCAAGCAGAAACGTTGAGGCAATTTCAGGTCTTTGATCGCGTTCGGCTTCAATCCTTATCAACCTCAAAGCAAAGTATCGTCAACTTGAAAAGAGGCATCGATCCGATTCAATATTCGGAAAATCTTGGCATAGAAAGCAAAGACTTACTCGCTAATTCGTGTGAGTACGCTCAATTACAGTTTCAAAAACGAATCAAAAAACTAAACATGAAAGCTTTTGCGACCGACTTACAAATAATCGGTGCCAGTGCGACGACCAGCGTCGTAGCAGCTCCTGCTGGGCTCGGATTTTCGTTCATGGGTTCTATAATGAAAGGTTTCAGCGCTCTCAAATCCTTAGGAACCTTTATTCAGAAAGTATGGCTTCGGACACTCGGCATCGAACGAACACGGCACGCTCAAATCCTATTTGGGCTCGCGCTCTTAAAATTTAAAGATCGTTGGCCAGAAGCTCTTGCGCTGCTTCCAACCGTTCAAGGCAGCATCGAAACGCTTCAGAACTGCGGAATACATTTAGATAGCCAACAAGACGGTGTTACGAAAGCATTGGATCTGATCAAGAATATTGGCGTTCGAGTTCCCGATTCAGATGCCACCAACGCAGAGATCATCGAATTTGCTCAAAGTTCGCTGCTCAAAATTAAAAACATCTTAAGGAGCTGAGATCTCAAATGTAGCGCTTGGACCCAAGCTTTTCAGGTAAATTGCTCAAAGCCTTCTCACGGGTTCCATAGCCCAGTTCTCGCATCAGCTGAGTTGAGGCATTGCGCAAATGCATTGGTACCGGAAGGCTGCCGTGTTTTTGGACGTCTTGTTTAGCAGCAAAATAGGCATTGATCACAGTTCGCGACTTGGAAGCCTTCGATAGATAAATCGCTGCCTGAGAAAGGGGCAAAACGCCCTCTGGAAGACCCATGGACTCGTAAGCCTGAAACGCCGCCAGTGCCACTTGCAGGGCTCTCGGATCGGAGTTTCCGATATCTTCACTCGCAAAAATCATCATTCGCCGTGCCACAAATCTTGGATCTTCTCCCGATTCCAACATTCGAGCCAAATAATAGATGGCAGCATCTGGATCCCCTGCACGCATGCTCTTGATAAACGCACTGATGGTATTGTAGTGCTCTTCGCTTTGCCGATCGTAGTGAAGATGGCGTCGACCCACTGCTTGTTGAATCTCTTGAGCTCGAATGGATTCCTTCTCTCGAAGACCCAATGCAACTTCCAGGGTGGAGAGAAGAACCCTGGCATCGCCAGTTGCTGCCCGAATAAGCATCTCTGCGGCATCTTCATCGATCGAAGATCCCGATTGCTGAAGAGCACGCTTTAGCAATTGATCTAAGTCTGAATCCGAATGAGGCTTTAAAACAAAGACCCGGCATCGAGAAAGTAAAGCCGAATTGATCGAAAAAGAAGGATTCTCAGTAGTTGCTCCCAGCAAAGTCAGCTGGCCTTCTTCTACATAGGGCAGCAAAACATCTTGTTGAGCTTTGTTGAATCGATGGATCTCATCGACAAATAAAAAGACAGAAATCTTTTTACCCAAAGCCACGGCTTCACGGATTTCCTTCACTCCTGCGGATACTGCAGATAATTTCACAAGCTGACGCTGGCAAGCCCTCGCTAAATTCTCAGCTAATGTGGTCTTTCCTGAACCAGGAGGCCCCCACAAAATCAAGGAAGGCAAACTCTTTTGCTCAACAAGACGCGTGAGCACCCCTTGAGGACCAATTAAATGACTCTGCCCGACCATGTCGGCAAGCGACTTGGGTCTCATCAAAGCCGCTAAAGGCATCATGGATTTTTCGCCAAAGAATCTCCAACACGGGAGTAGATCACTTGACTCTCCCTTTGGCCAAAAGATTCTCCATCGCGAGCAAACAGAGTCACGGTGTTGGCTCCTGGCTTCAACTTGACCATCTGATCAATCACAATCTCTTTTTTGCCTTCTGAAGCTTTGTAGAGTATCTTTTGGTCTCCAACGTAAACATACACATCTTTCAGATTTGGTTTCCCTTGAACTTGGGCTCGAAGCCGGTAGATATCTTGACTCGTTGTTCGCACCGAATCGAGCCATCGCACCTGAGGGGGTGTCTTTTTGACCCATTGAGTCGATTCTAGATTCAAATCCTCAAGCCAATACTCGCCGCTTGCAGCATCAAATATTTGAAGCTGTAAAGCCGATCTGGCATCAGCAGATGCCTCAGAATGAAAAGCAAGAACCACTTCTTTCATTTGTCCTGGCTTTAAAACTCCTAATTTGGCACGACCTTCTTCGATAAAGAGATCCGATTTCTTTTTATTTTTCAGCAAAACCATGGGTTCCATCGAAGCTCCTAAACCCGTGTTGCGAACCAGGACCTTGACTTTCGATCTGGAGTTCTCTTTCGTCGGTTGAATCTGATAACTAAAAGCCAAGATGGGTTTTGGCAATCCTTGGATATCGATTGGAACATTCGTGCAACGGTGGGTCTGCACATGATTCGTATGAAGGCAGACTTTCATCGCATCATGCCTAGGTAAAACATCTTTAGGGATCGAAATTTCAGATTGCCACCTTTTACTCTGCCCCACATCAAGCTTTCCAAAAATAAACTCCCTCTCTGCAAACAAAGAGGTTGATGACTTCGAGATTCCATAAACTTGATACGCAGGCTCTTTTCCAAGATTTTTAGCCTCTAAGGTAATCCGCAATACCGAACCTGCTTTGGCTTTGGAGGCGCCGATGACTCGCAGCATCACATTCGCGGACGAAGGAACAGAAGGCGGCTCCCAATTCACGCCTAATTTCGCAAGGTCGGATTGGATGCGCTTACTCTCCTCCAATTGAACTTCGGCTACGACAGATTTTGCAGAACTTAAAAGAGACGTTCGGCTAGCTCCTTCCGCACTCAAAAGCAAACGTTTTGCCAGCGATATCTCAAAATCTTCATGAAACTGGGAAGAAACGGCGCGCCTTTGTGCCTCTTCAAGCCCAAGTCTTTGTGTCAAATAAGTCAAAGTATAGGCGGGTTGACTCTGACGAACACGAGTTTTGTTGTCCAAGTGAGAATCGAGATCCTCCTCTCGTATCCTCGCCAATGGGAACAGAATCACGTGACGCTTGTTTTCGAGATAAGCCGGTTGGAGCAGAATATCGGGTGTAATCCCAACCGATTGAATGCTTTCATCACCGGGTGTCAAGTACTGAGCAATCGTCAACTTTAGAGATGATTGATCCGGAAAATCATACAGCATCTGAACAGAGCCTTTTCCGAAAGTTTGCTCTCCTAAAATAAGAGCTCGATTGCGATTTTTTAAAGCTCCCGCGACAATTTCGGATGCAGACGCAGAACCAGAATTAACCAAAACAACCATTGGAAATTCCGTTTTAGAAGAACCAGAGCTCGCTTTTTCTTCCTGCCGTTGAAACGCTTTCGAGCCCTGCGTGACCACAACCACGCCGCCATCTAAAAACAGATCCGATACCGCAACCGACTCATTCAATAAGCCACCCGGATTATTGCGAAAATCCAGAATGAGCCCTTTGATCGATCCCAATGCGTCAATGGCGGATTTTAGATCCGAAGCCGTATTGCTATGAAAGGCTTTGATCTTCACGTACCCAATCTTCTTGTCTATTTTATGAGAGGATATCGAATCGACTTTGATCCTATCTCGAATGATCGTGACTCTGCGATGGCTAGACTCTCCATGCCCTTGTACCAGCAAAGTGACCGCCGTTCCTGGTTGGCCTCTGAGTTTATCAACCGCTTCATCCAGGGCAAGATTTACCGTTGAACTTTCATCGATTCGCAAGATGCGATCCAATGCTTTAAGTCCGGCTCGATCGGCCGGAGTTCCCTCCAGAGGACTAATGACAGAAAGCACACCGTCTCGAAGACCAACAACAATTCCCAAACCTCCAAACTCACCTTTGGTGGAGAGCTTCATTTCTTTGGAAAATTTGGGTTCCAGAAGCACCGAATGCGGATCGAGTCGGCTTAAACTTCCGTTGACGGCTGCATACTCGACCTCTGCTCGATCCACTGATTTCGGAAGGCTCGGCTCAATAAATCGAAAAATATCTCGCATGAAGAAACTGAGATCCCAAAGCGATTGAATCAAATCCGTCTTCCATGTTTCTGTCCGATCCACGATCTGAATTTCGATTTCATTCAAAGAAAGTTCTCGATACATGAATTCAGGAATCTCGCGTTGCATGGCTTCCAGCGCACCCAGCAGCATTTTTTTAGGTTCAATGCGCGTCGGCTGTACGTATTGTTCCTTAATCTGCAGCATCGCTCGGTTAAAGATAGGCAACTCGGTGTGAGAATCGTGGGCGGGGCCCGCAAGAAACAAAAGAGCCCACAAAAAGAGGGACTGCATCACGGCTGACGCTCCACCATCAATTCTTTCTGACGAAGCGAGTAGCGAATTAAACCTTTCAATATCTCATTTCGTCGAACGTTTCCAAGAAGCAGTTTCATTTCGTCGTAGAGAGAAGGATCATTCAGCAAACGACCCATCGTTCCTTGCCCTTCTTTGGTACCCTGAGCCATCGCACTCAGATTATCTAGAAGCTCAGCACCTTTGGGATCGAAAGCCAAAGAGTGAATCAAGCTAGGACCTCTTTGTACCGAGCGTAAGATTTGATCGATCCCCGCAATCGAGTTTTCAAAATCGTCCGCCGCTTGCTTGCTGAAGATAAGACGATTGAGCAAACCGGGTCCCGTTTCAACGGCTTTCATGATGCTCTCAAGCGATTTAGCAATCGCCACAAGCGATTGGTCACCTCCTTGGGCCGTAAAGCTCTTCATGAAGTCTTGGACCAGCTGAACGGCTTCCGTGACATGCTGGAGGACATCTTCGGCTTTTTCCATCGCTGTACTCAAGTCTAAGGATTCCATCGTCTTGACCGTATCTTGGTCCACCAGCTCAGGCCTACCAGGACTTCCCAAGCTCATGTTGATTATTTTATCACCCAACAAACCCTTGCTATCAATTCGAGCGATTGAATCGGTTCGAAGCCATGGAAGTTTGTTGTAGGGAAGTCGTATCACGACCTTGATCTTGCCAAAGCTCTGCGCCGATTGTTTGTAGAAACCTGGAAATCCGATTTGATCGACGTACCCGACCAAGACCCCTGCAATCATGACGTCCGCTCCCACCCCAAGCCCAGAAACATTCTCAAAATAGGCATTGATGTGCGCAGACCGATCAAACAAGTGATTTTCTTTTCCAATCAAGAAGATGGCCACCATGGTGATAACGATGCCCATACAAACAAAGGCCCCGAGCAGCACATCATTATTTCGACGTTTTGTAACAGCCATATTTTTGCTCACGAAGCCAATATATCAGTTAAAGCTGGGTTCGCAGTTAAAAATCCACGAACAAAAGAATCCTCGTGCCGCAGAAGCTCTGGATAGGTTCCATGAGCAAAAACACGTCCTCGATAAAAGAATGCGACTCGTGTGGCTAAACGTTGAACCGCTGGCATATCGTGCGTCACCATCAACACAGTGGATTTTAGTTTTTCTTGCAGATCGATAATCAGATCAACAATCCGAACTGTGTTGATCGGATCTAAGCCTGCGGTAGGTTCATCGTAGAGAACGACTTCGGGATCGGTGGCAATCGCTCGAGCAAGACCTACGCGCTTTTTCATCCCTCCTGAAAGTTCCGAAGGCATTTTATCCATCGATTCTTGTAAACCAACCAGCTCCAACTTATGCTGTACCCGATCTCGAATCTCGCCAGCGGATAAGCCGTGCCCATGAAGCCCGTAAGCCACGTTTTCAAATACCGACATAGAGTCAAAAAGTGCCGCTCCTTGAAAAACCATCGCGATTCGCTTGCGGACCGGCAAGAACTGCTCATCTCGAGTGAACGATGCCAAATCGATCCCATCAAAAAAAATGGATCCGGCATCCGGCTCAATCAAGCCAATCAACATCTTGATCGTGACGGTTTTTCCTGTTCCAGATGGGCCGATAATGCAGAGACGATCCTCTCGCTGAATATCCAGCGAGAAATTCTGGCAAACTACTTGCTGCCCAAAGGCCTTATCAACGTGTTGGTAGGAAATATAGCTCACGGCTACTTTTCCTGCCATACGCAATCACCGACCCTAAAGACAGAGATCCATGGTACCATGCAGTAAAAGAAACCTTCATCAAACGACAAAGTTGCACTAACGCCTGCTTCATCGTAACCGAAATCAGGTAGATTGTAGCGATGCGAATAGTTGAGACTAACGCACTCAAGATTCATCAAACGCGAAGGCAGCGATACTCCAGGCTGCGTCGTATCCAAGGAAATCATGACAACTCCCCCCTCTTCAAGACCTTTTCGAAAAGCGTCCAGTTTTTGCAAACTCGGCCTTTGCTTTTTACCCTGGTCTTTGAACAAGGGAATGACATTCGACATGTTTCAAACCTGAACGCTACGGAATTCTTCGTGCTGCCGATCGAGCTCACACAGCGAAGTTTCTAAAACCTCCCGAATCGACCGATCGAAACGGACCTTTTCAGCGGCCACTTCACGAAGCGCTGTAACCTGTTCGTTGTTTTTGGAAGCATCCACCAAAGAATGGCTCCCTTTCATCAGCTGGCGAGCCCGAGCCGAAGCCAACAAAACAAGTGCAAAACGATTTTCTACGACTTTAAGACAATCTTCAACGGTTACACGGGCCATAAAGACCTCTTGTAGAGGATCTTAACGAACCAGTCTAGGCCTTAAAGCAACTTCCCCGCTTTCTAAAACGACCTCGAAACGAACCGACTTGACCTGATGTTGTTTCATCAGCTCTTCTCGAGCACGATCGAGAGTCTCTGCAAATGTTTCAAAGTCACTGGGTTCGTTTCCAAATTTTTTATGAGCTTCTCGAAATTCTTCGTACAAAGCTCTTAAATTTCTTCCCTCAAAAGCACGCGGTAAGGGTTGAACTTGCCCCAACTCTGGGTGAAAACTATGTGCTTCATGAACCATTTGTCTAGCTACCACGGGTTCGTATCTCAAAGAACGAAAAGACTTGAGACGGTGAATACCAGGGTCAGCATTGTCAGACAAAGTTCCAGCCAATTCATTGAAAGCCTGGATCACCCCAGATAGCGGATCATTCTCTTTCGATGCAAGCCTTCTCTCATACTTGCCGCGAGCTAAATCTCGCAAAGCATCTGTCACCTCATCCGATCGCAGCTCCTGTGTCTTTGGGACAGCCACAACAATCGCGACCAATGCTAACAATGCCCCTAAGTCAACACAAAACCGAGCGATTGCTGCTTGAGGAGCAACTTGAAAAACAATCAAAAAGCCCACACAAGCCGCCAGCATCGAAACGGCTGAAACCCAACCTGTAAAGACTTTTAGATTTTTCATCTTAGCCCCTACTGTACTGAATCTTCGCTAAATAGCCAAGACAGTTGTGTATTTGGGCCTAAGGTATCGATGACGTGCCTGCGAAAAGCCTTCTTGAGTCGATCAGCCAGTTGCCCCATTCTCTGCTTTGAAACGCCAAATCGCTTGCCCAATTCAACCAGATTGAAGGGCTCATGAGCGATCAAATGTTCTTGCCAAATCGCTAAGTCTCTTGGATCACTCAAGCTACGTTCAAAGGTTTCAATCAGCTGATGAATGGTCTTCTGGATTTCTCTTCGCGCAGTCTGTGATTCAGGATTTTCTTCCTGTGAGAAAAGCACTTCATCTTGGATCGCCGAAAGGCTGGTCTCTTTGCTTTCCAGTCGTGCTAATACCGACTCAACTTCAGCCAAATCTTCATTCAGGCGCTCTGCAATTCGTTCCGGCGTGGGCTCTAAGCCTTTCGCAACCAACTCTCTGCGTACCTCCGGGAGTGCAAAATAGATTCTTCTCCCCGAACGCGTATTGCCCGTATGAATCAAGCGAGAGTTGGTCAGCAAAAAACGACTTAATTGCGCCTTCATCCAAAAAACAGCGTAGGTCCCAAATCGAGTATTTTGATCCGGATCCCACTTTGTTGCAGCAATGCTCATCCCGGCTAAAGCTTCCTGAATCAAATCCATTCGACTCGTCCAAGAGCGCCGATATTGATGAGCAATTTTGATCGCAAGGCGCATATTGTGTGAAACAAGCTTCTTGGCTGCTTCTTGATCGCGAACATCTCGCACTCTCAAGCCTAAGGTACGTTCTTCTTCGTCAGAAAGCCTGGAAATACGAGTCGCTTGGCGAACAAAAGTGGCGTAGAGATCACCGCCAGATTCGGCCCCTCGGACCCATTCTCCTTGAGCATTTGGAAGCGCTACGCTAGAACGCTTGATTAATTGATTGGGCTCGTTCTTGGTCTTTGGGTGCGACATAAATTCGGTTAAAGTGTACTGGTTTTTGGTAACGTTGATACAGCTCACTATACTGGTTCAGAGGAACTAAATCTCCGCGCTTGGTTTGAACGTAAAGCGGCTGACTGGAGCCTTCGAAATACTTCGAAATGGCATTTTTGGATTCAGACGCTATAAAGTCAATTGATTGGGAAGCTAATTGATGGCAGATCGCCTGATGTTCTTCCGGGGTTCGTTCGTCTGAGATCAACCGATAGGGCTTTCTTTGCACGATTCGTTCAGCCCATACGTTTTGACTGCTTTTCAAATGCATCCATACGTCGGTATCATCGATCTGAATGAATTTTTCAAGGTCAACCGGAATCACAAACTCATCTGGGCAGTCTTCGAAATAGCGCACAAGCATTTTCTCGAAAATCACAGGCGTATGATGCAGGTAAACACTGGCAAACATATGATAACGAGACAATAGAAAGTCCTCAAAACTATACAATGCTTTTGAGCGAATCCCTAAATAAACCTGATTTTCTTGATAAACGGGTACGAGATTGCTGATCAGCCAATCTGCGTCAAATTTTCCGTAATTCACTCCGCAGTAAAAGCTGTCTCTTTGCAGATAATCCATGCGATCGGCATCGCATTCCGAACTCACCATCTGCTGCAAGATGGGTTGAAAATCGATGCCTCCGATTTTAAAATCGAGCGAAATAATCTCATCCGGGCCGATTTCAGCACACTCAAACTCTTTCCTGAGACAAAGGCTAAAGGAAGAATTTTGAATCAACTGCCGAGTGATGTCTTCGTGATTGTTCCCCGAAGACAAGCGCGATTCCAATGAATGCGAGAGAGGAGTATGCCCCAAGTCGTGCAGCAATACGGCAAGGCGTAGGGCTTGCCGCATCCGCGCTCGTTCTTGAATTTCTACTTCAATCTGAGAAAAAACGTGATCAAAAATACGAGTGGCTAAATGCATCGCGCCCAAGCTATGGCTGTAGCGGGAATGCGTTGCTCCTGGAAAAGCCAAATCAGCAAAGCCTAACTGGCGAATATTTCTCAATCGTTGAAAAGCCGGGTGATCGATCAGGCGAAGTTCACAGGGCTCGATTGGAATAGATCCATGGATGGAGTCGCGAATTTGTACGGACATAGGCTATAGGATCGAACGTCCTTCCTTTTGAGCACGAACACACTCCAGCAACCATTCTCTGAGCCGCTTCTGGTCTCCGGGTGCAAATTTACGAAATGCCGCTCCCATCATCCAAGAGCCCTGCTGGTCTTCTACCCAAACAACTTCAGAAGCCGCTTTAAGAAGCTCAAGTTCTTTTTTGACGGGAATGTACAGGAGAATATTAATCAGGCTCCCCACTTCAAACTCAGTGACGGATTCAAAACTCACGCCTCCAAGAGCTAAATTCCTGGAAGTAGACGTAAAAGATTGCAAGCCCTGCGTAATCTCGACTCGAATCTCAATCGGCGCTCTCAAATGCCGGGTTTTCTTGGTAAGCGCTAATTTAGGTTCGCCAGGAGTCGGGATATCTTTTTTAATAGAAGGCATAGGTTCGTTTAGATTACACCAAATCCTGCCAATACTCAACCTCCTGTCCGGGTTCAAGACATTTAGAGTAACCTACCAAGTCATTCAACAAGCCCGAGCTCCTAATCTAGGGGCTGAGCCGATCTAAAACAGCTCGCGACTCCAAACTTGAAGGCTTTTTTAGCATTCTTTGGAATCATAGTCGGCAAATTTACCGGAAATATGCCGCAATAGTAAACAAGAAACTAAGCTTCTGGTTCTGTTGGCCTCACCAGCTCCGTTCTAAACAAGTCTTTGGAGTTTTCAAGTCCATTCAACGAGCTCTCAGCGATTGATCTCCTCCAGGCTTACAGTGGGCAGACTAGCTCCTGGACATTGCTCCGCTAAGAAATCCAAATACCAATCATGCTCCGATTGTGGATCCAAGATCACTTGCTTCACGCGGTATCGGTAGTCGGATACTTTCTCAAAACGCGTATAAATTGGGAAGCGCGCTTGATGATTGCTCAGAATCCGTTCATGCTGTTCAAAGTATGCGTGCAAAGCTTTCTCATAATCGTATGGGATAATGCTTGCTGCTTCCTCGAAATCTTTACGGCCAAGAGCTCCAACAAGCTGAAGCACAATCGCCCGAACCTCTGCACGGAACTGTTTTTCATTGAACACCCACTGTGGGCGAAGCTCAATCTCAGAAGAGGGCGTTTGTGGGCGAAGCAAATTCTCCCATTCGTTCAGCAAACTGGAATCGGTTTTCAGCACCACGGCTTTTAACAGCGAGGCCACTTCGTTAAAAGAGTCATTCTGATAGGGCTCTGGTATCGTTTGAGTATACGCTTTATAAACCATCGATAAATAGCGTAAGAACACACCCTCACTCCGCTCAAGCCCATACTCTTTGACGTATTCGTTGAATGCGCTTAAATTTTCGATCATCTCGCGCGCAACGGATTTAGGCTGAATGTTGTCACCTTTTAACCAGGGATGCTGATCTTCAAAGGCATTGTAAGTATTATAAATAAAATCTCTCAACGGTTTTGGATGTTCCATTTTTTCAAGTTCGGCCATTCGTTCTTCGTATTCCAATCCTTGCTGCCGCATTTCAGCCAATTTAGCGGATTTAAGCTTATCAACTTGCTTGGTCAAAATGATACGAGGATTCTCGAGGATCGCTTCCGTTAAGCTCAATACGTCTAGGGCATATTCCGGACTATCCGCATCCATCTGTTTCAAAGTATCCAGAAGATAAAGAGACAGGGTGTGATGCAAAGAAAAATCGTGCTGAAGCGTTTCGTTTACCACCAGCCTTCTTCCCGTAAGCCGATTATTCACGAAGGAGACAAGTTTTGCATGAACGAGAGATTTCAGCAAAATCGCGGACTGCTTTCGGAGCTTCGATTTTGATTTCGATGTTTCGTGACACTGAGCAATCATTCGAACCAGCTCACGATAACCGGGATTCGCATTGGATGGATGCCCTTGAAGCAAGGTCATGATCAGTCCATGCGTCACCTGAAAACGAGAAATAAGCGCTTCGGGAGGCTGCTCGATCAATCGCTCAAAGGTCTTTGAGTCCCAATGAACGTAGTTTGCAGTCGGTGCAGACTTCCTAACGATCTTCTTTTTTTGCTTCGCATCCGCACTGAATCGCATTTCTTGTCGCTTATTCTCAATGACGTGCTCAGGAGCTTGGCAAAGCACGCTGCCTTGCTCATCAAAACCTTTGCGTCCAGCTCGACCTGCTATTTGCTTAAAGTCTCGAACACTCAAGATACCTGTCTTGAAGCCATCAAATTTACATAGTTTCGTAAATAGAACGCTTCGTATCGGGATATTTACACCGACCCCAAGAGTATCGGTGCCCATGATAATCTTGAGCAAACCGGTCTGAGCCAGCTTCTCAACGAGAAGTCGGTATTTGGGCAAAATACCCGCGTGATGCAAACCAATGCCATGACTGAGATAGCGCCTCATTTCTTTTCCAAAGGGGGTATCAAAGCGAAATCCCTCAAAGTATGCTTCGATTTGCTTCTTCTCTTCCCGGGAAGAAATGTTGACACTCATCGCGTTTTGCGCCTCGATGGCACATTCGCGCTGAGTAAAATTAACCACGTAAATCGGGTATTTTTTTGAATGGATTAAGTCAGATAAAGTCTCATGAATCGGAGTTTCACGATAAGCATAATCCAATGGAACCGGCCGATCGCTGCTTTTTACAACGATCGTCGGAACCCCATTCAATTCTTCAAGCTCTTGTTGAATCGTTTCAGAATCTCCCAACGTTGCTGACATCAGAAGAAATTTTGTCTTTGACAGGGTTAATAGAGGAATTTGCCAAGCCATTCCTCGTTCTGGATCGGAATAATAGTGAAACTCATCCATCACGACAAAATCCACTCCACAATCGGAACCGAGTCTTAGAGCGAGGTTCGCCAAAATTTCAGCCGTACAGCAAATGATGGGAGCTTCCGAATTCACCGAAGCATCACCGGTCATCATCCCCACACACTCTGGACCAAAAAAATCGCAAAGAGCAAAGAATTTCTCGCTCACGAGTGCTTTGATTGGGCAGGTATAAAAAGATCTCTTTCCTTCTTGCAGCGCTTTGTAATGCGCGGCAAGAGCCACGGTCGACTTCCCAGAACCCGTTGGGGTGCTTAGGATGACATTATGCCCCAAAAATATTTCTAAGATGGCTTCTTCTTGGGCCGGATAAAGTTCGAATCCTGGCTTTTGAATTTTTTCCAAAAAAACATCTAACATAAGCGCGCAAAATAGCATAAAGAGTTAATCCGTGCGCTTTCTATTTTTCGCCATCTTGACTTCAGCTCACGCGGAAATCTTGGACCGTCCTTTGGCCATGGTCAACGGCGAGCCTATCTTGCAGAGCGAAGTGAGCGAGCCAAGTGATCTTGACTCTGCCATTGATTCTGTTTTGATGAACCAAGAACTCAAGAAATCAAGACTAGAGCCGAGTGAACGCGAAATTGAATCTGCGGTTCAAAGTATTCTGAGTCAAAACCGCATAACATTTAGCCATTTTGAGCAAATGTTAAAAGAGAATGGTATGACTTTGCTTCAGTACCGAGAAGTTATCCGAAACTCTCTTAAAAAGCGCAATTTAATTCAAAGTAAAATTAAACCCCGCTTAAGACTGCCCCCTGAAATCCGCGTGGATGCTGATCAGGCAACCTTTTCCTCTCTTGCTGAGGCGAACTTTGCTATTTCCACAAATTCTGTCTTGTTTAGGTCCATTGGAGAAATTAGCCGAAAAGATCTGAAACCAACCTTGGCTCGTGTTGTCTTTGGTTTAAAAGTAGGCCAAATTTCCAGACCTTTACCCACAGAAAATGGATTTGTGGTTTATAAAGTCAGCAAAAGAATCGAAATCCCTCTTGAGAAAATAAACCCTGGACGATACGAACAGGAGATCGAGATGGCTTTTAAGCGACATTTAAAAGAATTACGGGCATCCGCCTATATTGAGAGAAAGTGAGAAGAAATGCGCGTTGCACTCTTTTTTGATGGAAAAAACTTTTACTCAGGCTGGCGAGAAGCCGCACGAGGAAGAAGAATCGATTTTGTTAAACTAGCAGAATGGCTCGTTGAGAAAGCGAAAGGAACCTCTCTTTGGGGAGCGTACTATTACACAGCTATCGACGAAAATGGCTTGACGCTTAATGATGCTCAGAACAAGTTATCCGGTTTCTTGGATATGCTAGAGACCCAACCGGGATTCTTTGTTCACACTTTCAAACGCAAAATCGGTTCTCTCTCTTGCCAAAGTTGCAGCGCAGAGAATCGGTACTTTGTTGAGAAAGAAGTGGATACGAGCATGGTAGCTCATATGGTTCGTTTAGCCGCTACTGATTCTTACGATGTTTTGATTTTGATGTCGGGCGATGCCGACTACGCCCCTGCGATTGATGCGGTCAGAGCCCTTGGGAAACAGGCTTACATCGCTAGCTGGGGAGGAGCGGGTGTCAGCAAGCGCATCCGGAATGTTGCATTTGATCACATCGACATGTTGAATGGAATCTCTCAGTTTGAGCGAGAAGCAAACGAAGACGACCTTTACGCAGACTATTTGGACGCAGACGAGTTCACTACAGAGATTGAGGTCATTACGGGAGACGAATCCATGGATGCGTTTCTAGCAGAGCTCGAACAAGCCCAAAGTAAATTCAGCGGCGGTTATGTTGGACTTGGCTATTTCTTAACTCGATGGCGTTCGACGCATCTGGATACGACTCCTGATGTACGCAGACGCGTACTGGACAAACTCTTGGCAGAAGGTTTTGTTGAAACCTATAATGCACCCGATGGAGCCTTGGCTATTCGAGTTTCGGACCATCTGGAACATGAAGTCTAAGCTCCATCAAACCCATTTGCCATTTAGGGATCCTCCGTCTAAAGTCTCGCTCTTATGCATCGAAAATGGGTATTGTTAGCCTTATGTACCTGGCCGATTTGGGCTGAAACACTCGAAGAACGGGTGGACAGACTCGAAGATAGAATAAACGCTCCTCAAATTCGACAAAACTTATTCAATCCCGGACTCACCGCGTTTGGAAATTTTTTGACTTGCATCGGGTGCCAGAAGCCTTTTGAGCTTCGTGAAATTGAACTCGATATTCGAGCCAGCATTGACCCTTGGGCAGACGGAGTCGCGATCATTGCCTTTGAACCACACGGTTCTCATGAAGCGGTACACATTGAAGAAGGCTATGCCTTACTCAAAAAGCTGCCTGGTCTTGACGAAGCTCCTTGGGGCTTGACTCTCAAAATGGGAAAATACCTCCTTCCATTTGGACGTTTCAATCAGATCCATTTGCACGATCTTCCTCAAATGACTCAACCCAAACCAGTTCAAGCTTTTTTAGGCGATCACGGCTTTTCTCGCCCAGGCATCTCGGCTGAGTTTTTCATACCCACGCCAGGAGAAAACAACTCTCTGCGTCTCAATCTGAATATTTTGGCCAGCAACGGCCTTCCATTCGCTCGCATCAAAAACCAAACCTATCCAGCAGGTTCAGCCAGGCTTGCCTGGTTTTGGGATCTCGCGGCTGAACACGACTTCGAAGTAGGCGCCTCTGCTTACCTCCAGGGACATCCTGAATTCAATCTGCAACCGCTTCAGCTCTACGGGGCAGATGCCTATTATAAGTGGAGGCCCTATCTTCAAGGAGAAAAACGTTCCTTCTTAATCGGCTCCGAGCTCTTCGTTGCGAACGGCGTTCAAGGGAGAAACGGTTACTGGCCTTGGGGAATGTTTATCTGGTCTCAGATGCAAATCAATCAATGGCTGTATCCAGGCATTCGATATAGTTACTTGCAAGGAGCTCAGGTTGACACTCCATCGCACTCTGTGGGCGCTTTTCTCACTTACTACACAACGGAATTTTTGAGACTGCGTGCTGGCTATGAATGGGATAACCATCAACAACACAAAGCTTTATTGGAAATTAATTTTATTTTCGGTTCACATCCCGTAGAACCGTACTGGGTCAATCGATGAAATTTTTTCTTCTTCCTTTTTTAGCGCTGACTTCCATCGCTGCTCCGATGAAAGTTGTAACGACTCTTCCGATACTCAAAAATATGGTGGAAGCCGTTGGCGGCAACCGTGTCACCGTACAAAGCCTCGCAGAGCCAAACCAGGATGCACACTTTGTTCAACCCAAGCCAACGTTCATGAAGAAAGTTCGTCATGCAGACGCTTTCGTTGAAGTGGGTCTTGAGCTCGAACTTTGGGCTCAAAAAGTGATCGATAGCGCTGGGAATCCCAAGCTTCAAATGAGTCAACCAGGCCGAATCATCGCTTCGGCAGGAATCGCTACGCTCGAAATTCCGAGCGTGCTAACAAGACAAATGGGAGATGTACACCCGTATGGAAATCCTCATATCTGGCTAGACCCGATTCGAGTCAAAAAAATGGCCAAGAATATTGCGAACGGTCTTGCTTTGGTAGACCCATCTGGAAAAGCAACCTACGAAGCCAATCTAAAGTTATTCGAGACAAAAATCGATCAATCGATGATCGGCTGGGAGAAAACCGCTCAATCCATCCAAAACAAGAAATTGGTCACTTATCATAGCAGCTGGATTTATTTCGCAAAAAGATTTGGATTCGAAATCGTCGGTCAAATTGAAGATAAGCCCGGCATTCCCCCTTCTCCTAAACACCGTGATGAAATCATCACTTTGATGAACGAAACAGGAACCCGCATTGTTTTGGCAGAATTGTTTTACGATCAAATCCCGAGCCAATACATTGCCAAACGAACGAACGCGAAGCTTGTCCGCGTACCCATCGATGTAGGAGCGATTCCAGAAGCCAAAGACTACTTTGCCCTCATCAGCTACTTGCTTCAGCGGCTTAGTGAGTAGTTGAAGGCAAGTGTCAACGTTGTCATGAACTGAATCTGATCGAAGATTGCCGGATTCAAGATTGCCTTAAGATTCCAATCTAAAGACAGCCAAGGCAGGAATGTCCATTTCAAATCCATGCCGCTGTCAAAGCTTTGCCCATGAGTAGCGGCAAGAGCGTTTTTGGGGGTCTGCCAAACCGAAAACAGATAGTCGAAAGAGAACTCATAAGAGAGCTTCTTCTCCAAGAGATTTCCTCTCAATCGAATCCCGAAGGAGGGACCTATCTCGAAAATAGTATCCAGTTCTCGAACCGGCGTGTTTCCATAGACCACCCCCACTGCCGTTAAGATTTTTTGGCTTTTCGCAAGATTCTCGCGGCTGCTAAAACCGGCTCGAAGCTCTGAATTGGGTGCAAAATGAGGATGGAAACGGTAATAGAAGCCGATATCTTGCTCCAAAATGAGCGGCAAGAACGCTTGTGTCAGAGGAAACGAAAAGGTCCCGGTAGAGGCATTTCCGGTGCTTGTCATGACCTGACTAGGCCTTCCATCAGCATAGACAACCGTATAATCGGTTGCCGTGGTTTCAACATCGTAGCCGGGCAGTAAGCTGGTTCGTAGCTTTGCCGCCACGTAATTCCCTCCCCATGGAGCATAAGCAAATTGATAAGCCGATCGCAACTGCAACAAATCGTTTGACTTGATAAACATCGTTTGAGGTGTGCTTAAAACCCACGCTTCCATCAACGAGAATTCGAAGATCCATTCTTGAGTCCCCTCTTTCCAGAAAACTTGCGTACTTGCTTGGAAACCAGGATGAAACATATTGCCATTCTGCAAACCTAAAAAATTTTGATTGTAATGGTGACTTAAATGAATCCCTAAAGCGAGGTCAAGCTTCCAAGGTATCTGTTTTTCTTCCGCTAAGATGACGCCGGATAGAAACAAAGAAAGAATGAAGAGCTTCCAGTGCATCGCATTAAAAGCATCTTAAAACCCGTTTCTATTTCCCACAAAGAAGCCTAAAACTTGGTGGAGGCGGCGGGAATTGAACCCGCGTCCGAAAAATCGCCCCAAAAAACTTCTACACGCTTAGTCTTTACTTGTTATCACTCCGAACTTAGCCTAAAGACCGGCGGTTCATCGCGCTCTTGGTTATCTCCTCGCCATTCTTTAAACCCCAAGAAAAAAAGAAAGGCCAGCCTGATCGGTGCATCGACCCTCACCGCTCAGACGAGGCAGCAAGGCGATGGAGCTTCCTATCGGTTATTAAGCGAAGGCAGCTACGGATGCAACATTATTGTTGGCATTTTTGTTTTTTTGAGCCTTTTTGACGCGGTGACTCAAACCCACGGCGTGCTATTTTTCGTTCTTATCCTCCGTCGAAACCATATCGCCCCCAAGAGGCTCCACTTCCCCAAGGTACCTCAATCGCTCTGCTTTAGCAAGCTTCGACGCTTCCGTATCTGGATAAGATTCGACAATGTTCTTTAATCGGGCTCGCACCGCATTCCATTTTTGACGCTTGGCATAATGACGCGCAATGGCCAAGTCACGCTGAGCCAATTGTTCTCGAATACCCATTTGCATACGCTCAGCCTCACCCGCGTATTGACCTTCAGGATATTGGCTTAGGTAGCGTCGAATCGCGTCCAGCGCTTCTTGCGTGGCAGTTTGATCTTTGAGATAGCTCTTTGGAAAAAGAAAGAAATTCTTAGGAACGGCTTTGTAATAGCACTGTGCCACTTGGAACCAAGCGTAAGGATTCATTTCATGACGTGGATGAAATCGAAGATAGAAATCGTAAGCATCGGCCGCTTCCAGCCATTTCTCCTGTGAAAAATAGGTATCCGCTAGGCGCAGATCACTCAGTGCCGCGTATTGGGAATAAGGGTACTTGCTGCGAACTTCTTCAAAGCCTCGAATCGCTTCTTCGTAGGATTCGTTTGCCAGGGCCTTCTCAGCTTGCTCATAGCAGATCTTGGCATTATCCAGATAAACATCGGATTTTTGAGCCAGCTTACCGGTGGCACAAGACATCAAAAGCAGCGGTAAAAAAAGACGAAAAACAAACATGAGAATCGAATTCTTAAAGACGAAACCAACCTTGGTCAATGGCCAAGCAGCTCAAGAGCACTCCTAAGCCCAAGCAAGCCAATAAAGCATCCATCAAAATCGCTATCAGGAAAGGCCAAAAAAACCGCTTTGCAGTGACGATAATTGTTTCAATTTGAGCAAAATAAATACGATAAAATCGATATGTAATCGTTTCTAAATATCGATTAATCAAAAAGAATAAAAAAATTGAGCCAGCGCAAGAAAAGACACTGATTGCAATTCCAAGATTGATTGGGTAAGGTAGCTGATCATCTAATATGCCCACTGCCACTGAAATTGCAACCGCGTTGATACAGAGCATTAAAGTTAGCATTCCACTTAAGAAACTCGAACGAATTTTTCCAACCTCTGAAGCCGTAACATTATGCAAATATTCCATATTAATAAAATATCATATGAATAATTTAAAATTACATACAATAACATTTCTTTTATTAGCCACCGCATCCCGTGCTCAATATTACGACTATGCTTACAGCCAATACGCTCAGGATATTTTGTCCGCTAATACCACCGAAAGTTATCATTCAGAGCGCTTAAAAGCGTATCAAAGAGTCGTTTTTCAAGGTCTTCTGCCCCTGGCCATTGGCTACGGCACCTATCGATTGCATAAGACCCTCTTTTGCCGAAACCCCTTGCCGCCTCAAGCACCGCTCAGAAATCCCCTACCCATCGGAGGCTTTGCCTTCTTCTTGACGAGTGTTTTCTCGGGCCTCATCCAACGCACGCTAGAGCCTTATGCGCAAGAGCTTCAGGAACCCGTTTCTGGGTTCATGCAATGCATTCGGAATCTCATCCTAAGACCCTCTGATCAAACCTTAACGAGTCTTGAACTTCGGTATATTGAAAAAAAACCATTTCTCACCCCCGAAGCCCAAAACACCCTTATTTCTCATTTTCTAAGCCTCCGAACCAACTATCGTCCCGTATTCTCTGCTGGCTTGGAAGCAAACAAAGATCGCGAAATCAAAACCATCGAGCAACTCTTAGACTTACCCACTCAAACGCGATCTATTTCAATCAACGAATCTGAGTTTCAAAACACATTCCAAGACTACGAACCCATGGGAACAGGGATTGCCTTTTCAGAATTGAAGCGATTTTGCAGAATGATGGAACTCTCAAGTCATCATCAAAATCCTCGATTAAAGAATGCGCTTTACCTTCACGGGCCACCTGGCGTTGGGAAAACCGAAGTGGCTCGAAAACTGGCTGCAACGCTCAAGATGCCGCTCATCAAAGTAAACTTAGGCGAAATAAGAGAGATTGGCGATTTCAAGGGAGTCGCTTGTGAATTTGCCTCTGACACACGATGCCATCCGGGCTTGCTTGCGCATCAAATAATCCGCCAAGCTCGGGAAGGATATCCTTACCAAAACATGCTTCTTTTCTTTGATGAAGCGGATCACACTTTAAATCGAATTCGAGAAGAAGAATCCCACGAACTGGTCTCACTGATGCTGAACCTCCTGGAAGGAAAGACCAGCTCCTTAGAAAATCCATTTTTTAGAGCCTCCATCGATGTAGGACATCTTGGCTTTATCTTGGCCGGTAATCGGCTGTTAAGAAGCAGCGCCTTGAACAATAGGCTCAATCTCATTGAGTTTGGAAACTACAGCCTACAATACCGAATAAAGGCAGGGAGAGACATCTTCCTCTTGGAGGCATTAAAGCCCTATCAAAATTTAATCAACTTGGACAATTTTACGTCGTCGGACTTTGAGAACATTGACAACATTGCGAAGAGGGAGCATAAGCTACTCGAAATGTCCGGGACCGATCCGGGTTTTCGAGGACAAAGACAGCAAATTGAGCGCTATGTTTATACGAAGGCACAAAATATATGTGACTAGACCAGCCGGGTGCCTGAGTTGAGTTTCTTTATTGCACAACGGGTATTTTTCGATGTCTCTATTTTCACTTTCTCTTACGTTTGCACTCATTCTTCATCCGACGGGGCATCAACTTCTCACTCTCAATAAAATATTCGAATCGTACTTGAAGTCAAAAAGGTTGAGGTATTTTGCTCAAGAGATGGCTCTGACGCTCATCATGCTGATTATTTTTCATTACATCGGCGTCCTGCTTCAGAATAGTCTCCACATCGGATTGCCGACCATTCGGATCGCCGCAGGCGTGATCTTGTTTGTGATTTCGTTGAAAATGATTTTTCCGGATACTTTTCGTCGAACGGCTCACGAATTGGAAGCACCTCATTTCCTTGTTCCTGTAGCGTCTCCTATCTTAGCTGGCCCCATGATTCTAACAACGATCATGGTTTATTCAAGCGGCGAAGCGCCAATTCTCGTCATCCCAGCGATTCTAGTCGCTTGGACCATCGTTTCTCTTTCTCTGGTCTTATGTTGGAAAAATCGCTCCCTAATCCATCCCAAACTTGTGACGGCTTATGAACAACTCATCGGTCTGGTGATCATGATGCTTTCTGTTGAAATGTTTCTGAAGGGAATCAGGCTTTTATGGAATTGATCAGCGATATTTTCATGTACGCTCTTCCTTTGTTTATCTTGCTGGATCCTTTTGGGACCGTCGGCATTCTCAGTTCTTTCTTAAAAAATTACCAGCATCGCACTCAGCTTCGCATTATCTTTTTTGAGTCGATCATCGCGCTCATCATTATGCTTGGAGCCTTGTTGTGCGGCGAATACATCTTGAGAATACTGCATATCTCACATGCCGCCCTTCAGCTGTCTGGAGGAGTCGTATTTTCACTCTTCGCCCTGCAATTGCTATTTCCTCACTTCAAACTCATTACACTCAATCCGACGGAACGTCCTTTTATTAGCCCGATAGCCGTTCCTTTGATCGCGAGCCCTTCTTTGCTGGCTACCATCACCATTTTTTCGCAAAAAGAGATCAGCTTTGGGATTCTTGTGGGAGCGATCGTGTTGGCTTGGGGAGCTGGGACGCTGATTCTTCTTCAAGCTCCTCTGCTGGTTCGCCTGTTGAAGAATTCCGGCCTTCGGTTTTTGGAAGAAATGTCCGGCATCCTTTGCTTGCTGGTCGCCGTGCAAATGTTCATCGATGGAATACTGTCTTTCTTAGGGCACTCGCACTAGCGAACGCGATCGCCGGGTTCTGCATCGGGAGCGAGAACCAGCCGAGGTACGCCTTCCCCTGCGGCACAAATCATTCCCTCGCTGAGGCCAAATTTCATTTTCCGAGGTGCAAGGTTGGCAACCAGCAGCACTTTTTGCCCAATCAAGTCTTCCGGTTGAACGCTGGGTCTCAGGCCCGAAAAAACATGCCGTTGACCAAGAGGGCCCACATCCAAAGTCACCGAAATCAATTTATCAGAGCCTTCAACGGACTTTGCTTTGAGGACTCGAGCCACACGAAGATCAATCTTCATGAAGTCATCGATCCCAATCGGAGTATTTTCAGGAATTTTCGGAGCTTGTTCTTCTATCATAGCATTCACCTTTTTCAAATCCAAGCGCTCAAAAAGGCGTTCATATTCACCGATCGGCTTCAAAGCAAGCGGTAAACAGACGTTCTTAAAGTCGAATGGTTCGAGTCCTAGAATCGCTTCGGTCTTTTGGGCCAGCTTGGGTAAGATGGGTTTTAGAAGACCGACGCATACCTTGCCGGCCCACAACGCTGTCGTCAAGGCTTCATGGGCTTCTTGAACACCACACTTTTGAGTATCCCAGGGACTACGGTCTTGAAGGTATCGATTGGCTCGATCTGCGATGCTAACCACTGTTCGGACCACTTGCGCTGTATCTCGAGCTCGATAAGAGTTCTCAATGCCGGCCACCAAAGGCAAGACCTCTGCAACAAAATCTTGATTCAGAGACCCTGGAATTCCTTGAAATCCACGATGCAAAAGAGGCACTGTTCGACTCAGTAAATTCACGATTTTATTGACTAAATCGGCATTGACTCGAGCCACAAAATCTTCGAGATGAAAGTCGATGTCTTCCACTCGATCCGATAGCTTGCAAGCAAAGTAGTAACGCAAAGCCTCGGGTTCCACGGCTTCAGCGAATTTATCGGCCAAAATAAAAGTCCCTCTGGACTTAGACATTTTTTCCCCATTCACGGTCAGCATACCATGCACCGCAATTTGAGAAGGCAGCTGGTACCCTGCTCCCATCAGCAATGCAGGCCAAAACAGAGTGTGAAAATAGACAATGTCTTTACCAATGAAATGAATGATCTGAGCGTCTTCACCGGGATGCGTCCAACAGCTCAGCTCGCCTGCTGATTCGGCTAAACTCACATAACCAATCGGTGCGTCAAGCCAAACATAAAAATATTTTTCTGCTTCACCAGGGATCTGAAACCCAAAATAAGGAGCATCTCTGGAAATATCCCAGTCTCTGAGGCCTTCATCAAACCAAAGTTTAAGCGAATTCTGAATTTCGGGTTGCAAAACACCAGGTCGAGAAATCCAAGCCTTCAACAAGTCTGCGTATCGCCCAAGCTCGAAAAAAAAGTGCCGACTCGTCTTAAGAATAGGCGTCTCTTTTGTCAGAACACTCTTGGGACGAATTAGTTCCGTGGGTCGATAGGTTGCCCCACAGCGCTCACACGAGTCGCCATATTGATCGGGAGACGAACACTTAGGGCACTCGCCTCGAATGAATCGATCCGGCAAAAACCGGTTTGCTTGAGGGTCAAAAAGCTGATCCACGTCACGGACTGCAATATCTCCCCTCGCCACAAGAGCTTCGTAAATTCGAATGGCATGTTGTTCATTCAAAGCCGTATGAGTCGAACCATAACCTGCATCGAAAATAACTCCAAAACGCTCTAAGGTTTTTTCTTGAATTTCTTGCCATTCTCGGACATAGACTTCGGGACTTTTGCCCGCTTTCTGGGCGTTGATCTCAATCGGAGTACCGTGTGAGTCGGCACCACACACGCAGCTCACATCTTCTCCCGCCATCTTCAAAGCTCGCACAAAAACACTGACTTGAATGTGTTCCAGTAAATGCCCCAAATGCAGAGGCCCATTCGCGTAGGGAAGAGCTGGAGTAACCAGGTATTTCATTGGTGGGCGCAACAGGATTCGAACCTGTGACTTCTACCGTGTGAAGGTAACACTCTACCGCTGAGTTATGCGCCCCAAATCGCCAGATGCTTGTCTGCAAAACAGGCGACTTTCTGTCAATACGGGTTGGCTTAGACAGATCCAGGAAATTTGCCGGCCTTTGTCTCCCCGCCGAGCCGAAAAGTAAGTCTCTGGATTTGAAAAAGTACACCTGTTGACAATCGAATCAACCCGAATACCCAAATCTTGCATTTGGAGCAGGAGCCATTGCTGAAGATCCAAATAGTTGCGATTATCCAGTCCTGTTTTCACACACACGGCAGGAGCCTGGCGGGCGACTTCAGCCCCCACTTCGTAAACATCTGCCCCAATACAAGGTCCAATCTGAGCAGAACAGTCCGAGGCCTCTAATCCAAGCTCCTGGCAAATGGCTTGAACAGATTTGCGTACAATATGAGCCGCAACGCCTCTCCAACCGGCGTGGATCGCACAAACAAATTCTTGTTGATTCCCCCAGACAAATACAGGAACACAATCTGCGGTCCGAACTCCTATTTTGCGATTCTGAACCGTTGTCCACAATGCGTCTCCTTCGATCTTTGAGACTTCTTCGATTGAACTCGACTCATGGACTCTCCATAGCCGATCTCCGTGAACTTGGTTCAGCAGAAAAACATCCGACATCCATTCGTGACGATTTTGAAACTTCATCAACATAAAAGTTCTCTTAGATTGCTCAAAAGGTTTTTATCGATATGAATATTCTGCCATGTGACATCCAACGCCTGAAAACCTCGAGTACACGCCAGCATTTCCAATCCAGCTCGCAAAAGCCCCAGAAGTCGAGCGAGGTCGCCGATGCAATGAAGCGTTGGAAATTCCAATGCGAAACAAAACTCCCCAGGACTCTGCCCCAGCTCAATATGCATCACTCTCAACTGCAAAGCTTCCGATAATTTGGCACTCGACAATAGGTATTCACTGAAAACCGTCATTGTTTTTAGAGGATTCTCATCCAACTCAAAAGCCGATCCGCTTGTTGGATCGTCTCTTACTAAGCGATACCTTAGCGTAAAGATTCGATTTCTGAATTGGATCGGAAGATCAACTAAATTTTGTTGAGACTGGTGAAACGCAAACGCCACAGGAGATGAGAATTCCTCAAATGAAAGTGCCTCTCCGAAAGCACTCCAATTCGGGTCTGTTGAACAATACCAACATTTTAAGTGATCCGAAGCGTGAAAACCGCACCATAAAGTCAAAGTCATGCTTCTTCTTGTCTGTCTCTTTTGAGCTTTCAAAGCAAGTGGAACCCAAATTGCATTGCGCAAAAATGCACCAGTGCTACAAAGAGGCACCTTGAGCCAAAATCGCAACCTAGAAATCCACAGCAAAATTGACACACCCGATGGAACAGGACTCTTTGCCAGGCTTATCCGGATGCCCTCTGCCAAGAATCATATCCCGATTATTTTGAATGATGGGCTCGGCTGCAATGGCTTTATTTGGAAGCATTTTATTGAATACTTCAAAGCGCAACATCCCATCATCCATTGGCACTATCGAGGCCATGGGCACTCCGATACACCAGAACAGATTCAGAACATCGGCATGGAGCATGCTGGACGGGATCTTGAACTCATTTTAGATCATTTTGGGTACGATGAGGCAATTTTGTGCGGCCATTCCATGGGCGTTCAAGTTGCCTTAGAAGCCTATCGAAACCGTCCGGATCGATACCCAAGGCTCATCCTGATGTGTGGAAGTTACGAATACCCGCTTTTACACTGGCATAATTCACCGATCCGTCATCGCCGTCCAACTTGGCTCAATCAGATGATTTCAGCCGGTTTCCCTAGAATATTTCCACTGATTCAGAAATACCACTTTGTATGGCAATCGCTTTGGTCGCTCTTGCTCAGCACAGACCTTCCTTACCAAATCGCGATGTATTTTGAAGTGAATCGAAAAAGAATCGAAAAGGAAGATTTTTTACCTTACTTTAAGCATCTCAGCAGCATGCCCATTGAAGTCTTCGTACAGATGCTCAAGAGCTATTCGGAGCATAGCGCCCGAGCAGTCTTGGAACAAATCGACAAACCGACCCTCATTATATCCGGTGGCCAAGATACCTTCTGCCCTCATTGGATATTAGAGGATCTCCATCGCACTGTCGAGAATAGCGAACTACTCTACATTCCAGATGGCACTCATTGCGCCCCCATTGAGCATCCGGAGCTCATTCATTTGCGGACGGAGAAATTTTTACGGCCTCTTCATTCTCGTCGCTCAGATAGCACGATCGACGCTTACACTGCGATTCGCTAGAACTGCGCACGATCCACAATCCCCTAAGCACATGTTCGTCTGGCCCCATCACTTCAAGCAGATTAAATCAGTCGGTCTCGGATTTTGGTCTTCGGGTCTATATGTACCCAATCCTACCAGTGCTTGATTGACAAAAATCAACAAGCCTAGCTTTCACTTGCACAACAATCAGCATAAGCCTATAAAAGACTCATTGCTTTTTATGGTTTGAATTAACCTGACAAGAGTGATGTGGATTTATGCGATTTTTATCTATTGTTTTTCTTACATTGAGTTTGTTGTCTTTTGGAACAAAAGCAAGTTTTGTGCTCCAGAATAGCTTCTCAGAATTTCTAAGTCAGCAATTTTCAAATCTGACGCAGCTCAAGAATCAAACAAGCTCTTTATCCAAAGAACTCGTCACGCAAAATGCCATGAGAGGATTATGGGCTTTCATCGGCCCTCATCTTGAAGCCTTACCGGGTTACAAGAAGCCTTTTAGTTCAAATTGCTCTGTGTTTTTCGATGTCGAAATTGATCAGGTTGTATGTGACGCGCAATTTGAAGAGGTTCAAGAAATTTCGACATCTTGCAAAGCAGAGCAACCGTTTCCAGTGGGGTATTTGACCCAGTTACACAAGAGCAATATTCTCCAGACGCGGATTGTTGTGGGTCTGGCGCCTGTGCAACATCCACAGATAATGTATTGGTTGTATGGTAAATTGCCATCGACGCCAACAGGGTCCTTGACTCAAACGTATACGGAAAACATGAGTCCAACGGACTCTCTATCAGATACTTCCGCATCCAAATCAGGTAGCCATTCTGCATCAAACCCAATGTCTGACACAGCAGTACAATCCTTGACACAGAGTCTTACTTTCGGCGCCATATCCCAATCCTTATCCCAATCGCCTTCCTCCGCATCCATGTGCTCCTCGATAGATCCCTACGCGGACGCAACGAATCAAACAGGACGTTATTGGGTATCTGGTGACATTTCCGATTCGACGGTCACTGATTTGTGGACAGGCCTCATGTGGGAACAGACAGGCTCTGCCACACCCTTGACTTGGAATACGTCCGCACTACCAGGATCGGCCCAGGCGTATTGCGGAAACCTTAGCAAGGGAGGCTACACCGACTGGCGATTACCAAGCGTATTAGAATTGCAATCGTTGGTGGATTACGCAAAAAGTTCTACTCCGCCAACTATCGATACAGCAGCATTTCCAAATACATCCGCTACCTATTACTATACTTCTCTAACGGTGGCCGGAACATTTATGCCATGGTATGTAGGTTTTGGCGCAAGCTATCTTGGGGGGTTAATCTGTGGCCCCGGGGTTGGCAATTGCGGTTCCCTTCCAAATGATATGCATACCCGGTGTGTTCGCAGTACAAATTTCAGCCTAGTTACTCGTTATACAGATGAACTCGGTAACACTCTCTCAGACAACAGTACCCAGGTTAAAGCTCAGACCACAGATCTTATTTGGCAACGGACCCAGGCCCCACTAACATATAACTGGAGTACTGTGTCAAGACCTGGATCAGCTCAAGAATATTGTAATACCCTGACCCTTGGCGGGCAAATCTGGCGATTACCCACAATAAAAGAGCTAAATACGCTGATAGATTATGCAATTTCCTATCCAGGTCCCACCACTAATATAGCAGCATTTCCAAGCACACCACAAAGCATCTTCTGGTCATCGCCATCAAGCATGCTTTCTCATATGGCCGCGTGGGGCATTAATTTTAACTCTGGTGGCGCGTCCTATGCTCCTCTCGAAGATAGCTTTTACGTTCGCTGCGTTCGTGACCCACAATGGTCTATTCGCGCCTATGAAGATACCACCAATCAAGCCAATCGTTACTATGTCGTTGGCAACGGTTCTGAAGCCATTGTCAAAGATACCTACACGAATTTGATGTGGGAACAGCAGGTCATACCTCAGGGTATGACGTGGAATGATGCAGCGTCGTATTGTGCTGAGTTGGTCAAACAAAGCTACGGCTGCTGGCGCTTGCCAAGTCCCCAAGAACTTCAATCGCTTGTAGACTACACGGTGCAATCTCCTGCAGCAGCAATCAATGCAGTGGCTTTTCCAAATACCACGGACTATTACTTTTGGACTTCATCGATTTTTCAAGCCAACAAAACTTTGGTCTGGGATGTCAGATTTAATAACAGCGGCCTAGTATACCCTGATGGCACAACTAAAAGCACGGCGTTTTCACTCAGGTGTGTAAGAGGTACACCACTCAGTCTAGAAACGCGATTTACCGATGAAAATCATCAGCCACTCACAGGAGACAGTGTCCAGGTTAAAGATCTGACTACCGGATTAATCTGGCAAAGAATAGTGTCATACTCTACTTGGGGTCTTTTCGGTGAAGCTTTAGTATACTGCCCTAACTTAAAATTGGGAGGAGTATTATGGAGGATTCCAACAGCTAAAGAATTGCTAACGTTAGTGGATTATACACAGTATAATCCAAGTATTGATAGCAGCGTATTTCCAGGTCCAACCTCAAACTGGTTTTATTCCAACACTTGGTACGTGAGTTTTATCTACGGCGAGGTTGGCTATCTTGACCTACCCTATACACCGCCTGCTATACGTTGCGTGCGGGATTATACGATGGTGGACAGCTACTCAATCCAACCGCGTTCCCAAGCGCTCCAGTGACAAACTTTTGGACCTCAATCGAAGAGGTCGGTGCTTCCGACTCGGGGTGGAACCTTATTTGAACAATGCATTAGGAAATATATACCCAGGTACAATACCCACTCCACAATTTGTCCGCTGCGTGCGCTCAGTATCTAAGAGAATTGCCATCCAACGAACCTCCACCCTAACTGCAGGCGATTCAAATCATGCTTGGGGCGTACACTTTGGAACAGGTCAAACAGATCCTGTTGGTATTGGTTGCTGTTATTTGGTTCGCTGTGTCAGGCAAACATCGGTTGAATAAAGTTGCCATATGACATAGAAGTTTTAATGACTTTAATTAACTAATTATGAATTCACACCGAAAAATAACCTTATTGGTGCTGTTGTTCAGCTTTTTTTCGAATGCTGGTTTTGTCCTGCAGAACGGATTCTCGCAAACTTTCAGTGAACAGCTTGCTAATCTTACCCAATTTAAAAATCAACTGTATTCCGCTGAAGAAGGTTCGCAAATCAAAAGGATTCTGAGAGGCCTATTGAACCTGACCGTTTCAACGATTCAAAGTCAACCGAATTTTAAAAAGCCATTTGACCTAAACTGCACAGTTTTATTTCGAGAGATTGTTGGACAGGTTGAATGTGATGTAGCATTTGAAAAACACGAATGGCTTGATGCGCCGTCTACCTGTTCACCGAGTATAGTGCCCTCCCCTGAACTGCTAGAACTTTTGCGCAAGAGCCATGTGCTACAAACTCGTTTGGCGATTGGAAATTCGCCACTTGAGTACCCCGCAGCGCAGTATTGGCTTTATTTCCAAGCGCCACGAACCGAATCGGAGTCTATCTCTATCACAACACACTCAACAACCCATTCAGAATCGTTGAGTGCCCACAACTCGTTGACTCCCAGTGTTCTAGCTAGTGTGACCCACTCTCCTTCTGGATCAGGTAGTGACAGCATAAAACCTACTGCAACCAGTCGATCAATCAATACGGATTCTCTTACGTTGGCATCTAAGACGTTAAGCCAGACCGAGCCGGTGGTTTGGAATCCAGAATGGGCCAATTGGAACGTGGTTACGGGAGTCTATCGAGACGCCACAAACCAAACAGAGCGATATAATGAGACTATTCCTGGGCTAGTGACGGATATTCGGACTGGACTGCAATGGGAAAAGTCGTTGAAACAAAGCACCTCAAATTGGACAATAGCCCAGACCTATTGTGAACAACTAAGTTTAGGCGGCTATACAGATTGGCGATTACCAACCAGAATGGAGCTGGCTACTTTGTTAGACTACCAATCGGCCAGTTCTGACCCTTCAGACACAAGCATTCATTCGGCATCATTTCCAGGTACTCCCGGGAGTAACTTCTGGACATCGACCTTGGTAGGGTTCATGCCCTCAGAACATTGGTGGGTTAGTTTTGGTAGCTTGGCACATACTGGGGGCTTGATTTGTTATGGAAGCTGCGGAGTCATTGCCGCTGGTTCTGGCTACACCCGATGTGTCAGACCAGGAATGGCGTTAGAAGCACAAGATCGTTATCGAGACAGCAGCGGCAACGCTTTGACAGGTTCAAGTACGCAAGTAGTCGATACTCACACGGGTCTAGTCTGGGAACGGAACCCAGCATCCGTTCCTCACAACTGGACGATTTCGAAGAACTATTGTGCTTCTTTGGAATTGGGTGGTTATTACTGGCGAGTCCCAACCATTAAAGAACTGATGACATTGATCAACGCGAGTTCTTCTGGTTTTCTGTTCAACGACACGGTCTTCCCAAGCACTATGTACAATGGTTATTGGGCTTCTCAACAACTTGCTGACGCCGGTTATAGTTGGGTCGTTTCTTTTGCAGATGCAACAGTTGGGTACAGCGGGTGGATTTCTGCAAGCGGAATTAATGGAAATGAAAACTATGTTCGCTGTGTATCTTCGCCAGTCATTGCAAACCCAGACTGGGCTAACTGGGACCAATCGCTTGGAGTCTATGAAGACGCTACAAATCAAACAGGACGTTATGTCGAAGCAAGACCTGCAGTAATCACAGACACTCTGACTGGATTGCAGTGGGAAAAGGAAACTGATCCAAATACCTACAACTGGACCGCAGCAAAAATCCGCTGCGATAACTTGTTTAAAAGCGGATTTGGAGATTGGAGATTACCAACGCGGATCGAATTGCAAAGCCTAGTTGATATGGAAAATACATCGCCTATTAATCCTGCCTTTGCAAAGACACCTCCGGATTACTTCTGGTCATCCTCAGAACATCTTGGTTACCTAGACAGTGCTTGGTATGTAAGCTTTGGTAGTAACGCTTGTTGCCCAGGTTTTCTGAGTTCGAACAATGTGACGGAAGGCAGTGGATACGTTCGATGCGTACGACCCCTTGCAGTTACAACAGGCATAGATCGTTATCGCGATGAAAATGCCAACCCGTTATTAGAGGGCAGTATGCAAGTGATGGACCTGTACACGGGATTGATTTGGGAACGGATTCTCTCCGGAAATACCTATAACTGGACTTCTGCACAAGAATATTGTGATACTTTGAATCTTGGCAATCAAGCGTGGCGACTTCCAGATGCCAAAGAATTATCTACTTTGAATGACCTAAGTGTAGCCTACCCTGGCCCTATGATTAATCTAACCGCATTTCCAAGCACGCCTGCAAGTGCTTTTTGGACATCGAAATTAGCGGATTCTGCCTCGCACTGGTATATGTTTTTCAATTACGGTTCGCTGCTTGCCGTTTCTAGTTCTGCATCATTGTTTGTGCGCTGCGTCCGCACTCCGGCGGTTGTCAACCCAGATTGGGCTAACTGGGATCAATCGATGGGAGTCTATGAAGATGCTACGAATCAAACAGGTCGATTTGTCGATCAGGTTCCAGGTGTTGTTGTCAGCGATACCGCAACTGGGTTGCAGTGGCAAAAACAAACTCCCAAGAATACCTACAACTGGACAGCTGCGCAAGTATACTGTGACGGGTTGGTATTAGGTGGATATGCTGATTGGAGACTGCCAACTCGACTCGAGTTGCAAACCTTAGTGGATTATACTGTTGATTGCGCAAACCCATCGATTGACCCTGTTTCGTTTCCAAGCACACCAACGAGCTTCTTCTGGTCTTCGGATTCGCTAGCAAGCAATTTAACTTATGGTTGGTTTGTGAGCTTCGCTACCACAACTAACCAGTATGCAGGAACAATCGATAGTCAAGGCTACCCTAGATTGGAAGTACCTGTTTTGGGCTACTGTCGTTGTGTGCGCCCACTAGCCACAAATCAACCAATGGATAGATATAGAGACGAAACTGGCAATATGCTAAGTGCAAGCAGTGCGCAGATTAAGGACATTATGACAGATCTGATTTGGCAACGAACCTTATCTGGTCTATACAACTGGAACAGCGCAAGTGCATACTGCAACCAGCTTGCTATAGGAAGTTATGGAGCTGGTTCTTGGCGCCTTCCAACAATCAAAGAATTGTCTACGCTCCTCAGTGTTAGCATTCCCTCCCCTGGACCAACGATAAACGCAACAGTATTCTCGGGTACTTCTCAAAATGCTTTTTGGACATCGACGTTATATAGCTGCAATCTATTTAATGCGTGGACCATTTATTTTGATTATGCTGTCGTTGCTCTCAGCGGCATTAGTATTCCGACTTTAGCTACTCGCTGTGTTCGCACTCCCACAGTTATCAATCCCGGTTGGTCCAACTGGGACGTAACCACTGGAGTTTACGAAGACCAAACCAACCAAACCAATCGCTATAGCATCGCCAAACCCAATGTAGTAACCGACGGAATGACTGGACTACAATGGCAGCAGTATGCAAATTCTCAAACGATGAATTGGACCGAGGCTCAAGCTTATTGCAATGGCTTAGTTTTGTCAGGGCATGCGGATTGGAGACTACCAACGAGGGTAGAGCTGCAAATGCTAGTGGACTACACAATTAATTGTGCAGGCCCAACCATTAATAACGCATTTTTTCCAGACACTATAAAAACCTACTATTGGACATCAGAACTTTTAGCGGGTAGCCAGAGTGCTGCATGGGGTATTAGTTTCGGACAGGTGTTGCCAATATTCTCTGGTGCAGACTATGGGGGTGCGAGTTGTGTTGAGGGTTATGGTGTGTGTGGTCCCATTTCCATAATGACGCATACTCGTTGTGTTCGGCCACTATCTAGCAGCCGAACAAATGATCGATACCGAGATGAAAATGGAAATCTGTTATCAAATACCAGTCAGCAGGTAAGCGATCTGGTAACAGGTCTTATTTGGCAACGTGGTTACTCTAGTAAAAATTTTATCTGGGATAGTACTGGAGCAATAGGCTCAGCACAAGCCTACTGTAACCAGTTCGCGTTGGGTAATTATGGTTTTGGTCAGTGGCGACTCCCAACTGTGAAAGAGCTTGCAACAATATTAGATGTCAGCCAAATTTATCCTGGCCCAATGATCAATGACTTGTCATTTCCAAATACCCCTAGCGATGGTTTTTGGTCTTCTACGCCTTACACATGTAGTTCGAACTTAGCCTGGATTGTTGGGTTCGATGTTGGCTATTATGTTGCCCAATATCCCACTAATCTTCCATATTATGTTCGCTGCGTTCGCTCATCCGATATCGTCACGAACTTCGGGTGGGCCAACTGGAATGCTTCAACCGGTGTTTACCAAGACGCAGCCAACCAAACCAATCGCTACATTGAACCAAAACCAGGTATAGTCAAAGACACATTCACTGGGTTACAATGGGAACAAGAAAGCGATATTGGTGAAGTAACTTGGACCGATGCCTCCGCTCATTGCAGCAACTTGTTTAAGAGTGGATTTGGAGACTGGAGGCTGCCAACGTTGATTGAGTTACAGAGTCTTGTGGACTACACCCTAGATTGGAGAGGTCCTAGCATTGATGAAGCTTTCTTTCCAGATACGCCTAAGTCGTATTTTTGGACATCAACCCCATTGTCTAGCCAACCGGAAGAGGGATGGTGGTATGTAAGCTTTGGTTGCAGCAATCTTACCATTTCTCATTGCAGTGAATTTGGAGGTTTTATTTGTAGCCAGGGCTTTGCTGGAGCTTGTGCAAACGTTCCTACTTTGGGTTACGTCCGATGTGTTCGTCCAAAAAGTGTCAACAGCACAGTGGATCGATATCGAGATCAGGCCGGAAATGGATTAACACCAGAAAGCACACAGGTAAAAGACATAGTTACTGGATTGATATGGCAACGAGCCGTGATTGGCCTTTACAATTGGAGTGCTGCTCAATTCTACTGCTCTAATCTAACCCTCGGTGGTTTTTCTTGGCGTACTCCAACCGTCAAGGAACTCTCCACATTGCTTGACGAAAGCGGAGCAATTGCAGGATCTATAATCAATCTAACTGCTTTCCCAAACAATTCACAGGATGTATTTTGGCCATCTACATGGACAATCAGTTTTCAGAATCCTTGGTACGTGGATTTTAGTTCTGGAGTCATCACTGCATGGATTAACATTGGTGAGTCTCCTCGTCGGGTGCGCTGCGTCCGAGAGCCCTAGCTTCTTTTACCAACAACTTGACATTTGATATCGGCAGGTATTTGATGACGCTGACTAAAGCTATTTAGGAATTTCGAATATGAACAAGTATTTTTGTATTTTCGTACCTGTAATCTTTTCAAGTTTGTTGCAAGCTCATATAGA
>JAECQY010000005.1:0-12058 GCA_016000045.1 Myxococcaceae bacterium
CAGAGGAGGTTGCTGAAAGCAACAGACGCTGGGCTGGGTTTGGGGTTATGGGGATCACGGGTTATTGGTTATGGGTTATCTAGGCTATGAGAGCGGTTCCGGTCCTATGCAAGACTTGCATAGGATGCGAGAGTCTGAACTAGAACGGTTCCAGTTTGAGGTGGTTTAGTACTCACAGTGTTTAAACCATTTCAATTCGAAACCGCTCTAGGCGACTTCGAGAACGGCTATTTTCATAGGAGGGAGAATCTATCCCGAGACATTCGACTTTGCGAACGGTTCTTTGCATTCGCTTCATTTTATCCTAAAAGGAGCGGGTGATGAAATTTCTGGGAGCTTACCTCGCCTGGGGCATTGCCGCCCTGTTCTTTTGCTTTCAGTACGTTTTTCGTGTTCTGCCCGGCAGCCTTGAGCCCAATCTTCGGTCAGAGTTCCACCTTACGGCAAGTGAATTCGGCACCATTGGATCCTTTACGGTTTATGCTTACTCGCTCATGCAGATTCCCGTGGGTATTTTGATTGATCGGCTCGGCATTCGCAAAATCTTATTGGCCTCCGTCGGATTCTGTGTTCTGGGTGGCTTCGTGATGGCCGGCGCCCACAACCTATGGATGCTGCAATGCAGTCGTATTTTGATCGGAATAGGATCGGCTAGCGCCTTCATGTCTGCCCTCAAAGTTGCGACTGATTTTTTACCTCCCGGCAAACGGGGCTTTCTCATGGGGGCCACACTCACCCTCGGAACCCTTGGTGCCATGATGACGGGCTCCTACTTGGTTCCTCTGATTGAAGAAGCCGGCTGGCGTTCTGTCACTCAGATTCTGAGCTTGCTGGGACTTGTGCTGATGGTCATCGCTGCGGCTGGCATTCGTTTGGGAAAGCCGAGCCTAGCAGCTTCGAGTTTTCGATTTCAGCAACTCTGGGATATTGTTAAGAACCGCTCCGTCATGATCTACGCTCTCTTGGCGGTTGGATTGTACACTCCTCTGTCGGTTTTGGCGGATCTGTGGGGAACGGCCTTTCTCATGAAAAAGTACGAGCTCGGTCAAACTCATGCAGCCTCAAGCGCAGGAATGCTCTTTGTTGGACTTTGCTTCGGCAGCCTAGTCTTGCCTTGGCTTTGCGAGAAGTACAACTGTTTGGATTTGGCTATCCAAGTCTGCAGTTTCGGAATTCTGTTTCTCTTCGGTTTCTTGCTTCTAGGACCTCATTTCTCTGCTTCTCAGCTCCAGCTCGTTCTTGGCGGAATCGGCTTTTTTTGCGGAGCCGAAATGATGTGCTTCACCGGCGCAGTACAAGCAACGACGGCACAAAATTCCGGCCTCACCCTAGGAGTGGTCAATACCCTCAACATGTTCGGCGGCGCGTTTTTGCAACACGCCATGGGTCATCTTTTGGACTATCAATGGCAAGGGTTGGTTGACCAACAAGGGGTTCGATTATACCACACAGAGCAATTCGTAATGGCTTTGTCATTATTATGGGGAGTGGTGGCACTCTGCTGCTTGCTGTCGTTAACATTAAAAAGGAGAAGGGTTCATGGCTGAAAAAATCGTGATGCCACAACTAGGCGAATCCATTGCGGAAGGTACGGTGGTTGAATGGCTGAAGTCTGTCGGAGACACCGTTCAAAAAGACGAGAATGTTTTGCTGATCTCGACGGACAAAGTCGAAGCTGAAATCCCTTCTCCGATCACGGGTGTTTTGATTGAGGCGAAGGTCGGCCCTGGAGAGACTGTGGCCATAGGAACGGTGTTAGGTTGGGTTGGCGCGGCTGGCGAAGAGATGGTCTCAACTCCCAAGGCACCCGCTCTCCAAGCACTCGCTCCGAGCCTTCCTTCGCAGGCTCGTGTGCCGGCAGAATCTTCCCGATTTCTATCGCCCCTTGTCAAAAAAATAGCTCAAGAGAATCAGGTGGCCCCCAATACCCTCGAAGCCTTGTCGGGTTCGGGTCGCGATGGCCGACTCACCAAAAACGATTTATTGGCTCACCTGGCTAAAACCGTGATGCCTGCGCAAGTTTCGGCTGCTCAAACCACGCTCATTCCAGAAGGCCAGCATGAAGCCTTCAAACCTATATCCACCATGAGACGCGTGATTATGGAAAACATGAGCGCTTCCCGCCGCATCAGTGCTCATGTAACCACTTTTTTTGAAATTGATTACACAGCCATCGATCGCGTTCGAGCGACCCATCAAGATCGCTTTAAAGCCGAAGAAGGTGTTTCGCTCACGTACACTACTTTCTTAGCAGCCGCTTTGTGTATCGCGCTTAAACGGCATCCTTACCTCAACGCTGAAATGAAAGACGATCGCATTCTTTTTAAAAAAGATGTGCACTTAGGGATTGCCGTCGGCATTGAACAACCAGAGCCAGGTCTGATGGTCCCTGTGATCCGCCACGCGGACCAAATGAATCTTCGAGGTTTGGCTCGCTCGATTGCCGATTTGGCCACACGCGTGCGTAGCAAGAAAATTAGACCGGATGAACTCTCAGGCGGCTCGTTCAGCCTCACCAACCCTGGAAACTACGGAGCCATTATCGGAACACCCATTATCAACCAGCCCCAAGTAGCGATTCTAGGCGTCGGCAAAATCAAAAAGCAACCCGTGGTTTTGGAAATCGACACAGGCGATGTGATCGCCATTCGGAATCGTGGTTGGCTCTCACTCTCTTTTGATCACCGTTTAATCGATGGAGCGACTGCGGATATCTTCATGGCCGATTTAAAGCAGATAATGGAAACATGGACAACACAACCTTAACACCCAGAAAACCTTCTTGGCTGCGTGTTCGGGCCCCAACGGGCGAGAATTATCAACGTTTAAATTCGCTGATTCGAAGTCAGCGGCTGCATACCGTGTGCTCTTCGGCGTCTTGCCCCAACATCGGCGAATGCTGGGAGCTTGGAACCGCAACGTTTATGATCTTGGGACGCATTTGCACGCGAGCTTGTCGTTTCTGTGATGTGGACTCCTCCTCGCGTCCCGGACCGGTTGATTTGGATGAGCCGAAGCGGCTCGCCGAAACCATTCGAAGCATGGGCCTCAAACACGCGGTGATCACTTCGGTCACACGCGATGATTTGCCAGATGGCGGAGCGTCTCACTTTGTTCGTTGCTTAGAAGCGATTCGGGCACTTTCTCCTCACACAACGCTGGAAATTTTAACTCCTGACTTTTCAGGGCGTGAAGAAGATATTTTGACCGTTTTAAGATCCAACCCTCATGTCTTTAACCACAATCTTGAAACCGTTGAGTCTTTAACACCTCGTATTCGCAGCGGTGCCCAATATCATCGCTCACTCAAAGTCTTGCAATTTGTCAAAGCAAACAGACCTGAGATTCGCACCAAAAGCGGACTGATGCTCGGGTTGGGAGAAAGCAACGAACAAATTCAGCAAAGCTTAACGGACTTAAGAAGCCACGGTGTGGAGTTTGTAACGCTGGGGCAATACCTTCGGCCCAGCTCGTTTCACCACCCTGTCAAACGCTATGCAAGCCCCGAAGAATTTGCTGAGCTCGGTGCTTATGCCAAAGCGCTTGGCTTTCTCAAAGTCGAAAGCGGGCCCTTGGTACGTTCGAGCTATCATGCGCAAGCGGATTAATGCTTCGAAAGAGTCGGTTGGAATTTCCTGCTGACGATTTTTAAAAAGCGTTTCCAATCACCAGGTAAAATTTGGGCGCGTAGTTTTCAATTGGGCTCATGCCAACATCAAAACGCAGCATGACGGCCCGATCCCATAACAACCGAAGCCCTCCGCCAAAGCCAATGGCGGGTTTAAAAGGCTCTTGGTTTAAGGTGTGGATACTCCAGGCTACCACCCCGAAATCGGCAAAACTTGTGGCGGAAAGATTAAACTTCCAGTCCCAAAGGCTGAAATCTACGAATTCATAACGAAGTTCAAGCTGCTTATAAGCTTTCAGTCGCCCTGGGAAATACTGTTCTCGAAGGCCTCGGCCGATTTCTTGACCTCCAAAGGTGTTGAAATAGCGTCCGCTGCCGCCGGCCCGAACGATCTCTTGCAAAGGAGACTCGCCCAGCATAGCGTCCAATAGCACTTGCGCAGCCAAGGTCAGGCGCTTGTTTGGCATCAAGGGCCAGTAGCCGCGAAAACTTAAGTTGCCTCCCACATAGTTCCAAGAACTGCCCCAATACCGGGAAGCTTCTCGAACAGTGGCCTCTACCCAGTACCCTTGCTTAGGGTCTGGCTCAAAATCGCGATTGTCCACCATCAAGCCCACTTCGAGAACGCTTGCGAACCCGTCGCCATCGCTCGCGTGATAACCAAACGTATTGCCATAGAGGCTGTCCGGATAGGGACCTGAGTCGCTTAGGCTCCCAATGCGGTAGTAGCTGCCACGCCACGACGCAATGAATTCGATTTTGTGGGGAAGCGGTTGGAGTCGCCAACGACCCTCTAATCCAGCGTAACCTTCCAGGTAACGATGCAAATAAAAATTGGGAAAGTCCTGGTGAGGCGAATCGCAGTTGGCGTTCATGCCAAGGCCGCAGAAGCTTTGGCTCAGGTTGGCGATAAATCCAACAACCGGTCTGAGCCTCAAAGGCAAGCCTCCGACATCGATAGAGTCGAATCGAAGGCGATGCGATTGAAACCCACCCAGGCTAAAATAAGTTTGCGCGTCTAATTCGTATCGGTAAGGATTAAAACCTTCTTGTTTGCGATAGAGTGCCCCAGCAGCTCCAAAACCCATACCAAAACCGGATACGTAGCCCAGAATAGGGATTCCCGCATAACCCAAGCGAGCGGTTTTGGTTTGGGGCATTTCTTGTGAAAGCAGTGCCGTAGAAAAAGTTAGGAACAAAAGCCGGATAAGCATGTGCGGACCTTTCTTTCCACGTTTTGTAGATAAGTCGCAAGCATTTCTTTTTGCTCAGGTCGGCCGATGGCTTCCGCGTAAAACTTGATTTTGGGTTCGGTTCCACTGGGACGGATGATCAGCCTCAAGTCATGCTCGCCCGAATAAGCCAAGAGCCCTGGAGCTAAATCTTCCTCGCGCTTAAAACCTTCTAAACGCTGAGCCCGATCCAGAATCACAGAAAGCTCTCCTTTGATGGACCAAGCGTGTGTTTGATAAACGCCAAACTCAGATTCGAGTTCTTCGAGTTTTTGCCAGACGGTTTTGTTTTGGGATTTAAGTGCTGAAAAAAGCTGCGCGAATGCGAGCGTGGCACTGATTCCGTCCTTGTCACGAACCCGATCGTTGACGGCGTAGCCCAAGGCTTCTTCGTAGCCAAACAAAAACCGTAGCGATTCTTTCGCTTCCAGCTCAAAGCAGCATTTGGCCATGTTGGCAAAGCCTGTAAGAGTCTCCGCGTATCGAAAGCCCCGTTTTTGAGCGATTTTTGACAGCATGCGCGAAGAAACCAGGGTGGTCATAACCAAAAGTTTCTCGGAAGGACTGTGTTGTCCCATCAAATAATCCCCTAATAAGATACCGATTTGATTTCCGGATAAAACGGTTCCATCGATGGCAACCGCCAATCGGTCTGCATCTGGATCATTGGCTAAGACCAAATCGGCCTTTATTTCATGGGCAAGGGCGAGGGCTAAATCAAGGGCTCCGGGTTCTTCTGGGTTTGGAAAGCGAACGGTCGGAAAATCCCCATCTGGTTTCTCTTGTTCTAAAACCGAGGCGATGGAGGTAAAGCCCGCCTGCTGAAGTGCGCGCGGTGTGAAACTGGCTCCAACACCGTGCATGGGTGTGTAAACAATCGAAATCGGGTACACGCTGGCCGAGGGCAGCGTTTCAAAGTAAGCATCGATGACGCTCGATGAGATCGCTTGGATCCCTGTTTCGCTTTTCTCTATTTCAAAATAACTGGGCGCTGCATCAATCTGCGATTCGATGCAATGCGTGTCGGGTGCTACCAATTGAGCCCCATTCGCTCCGTAAATCTTGATACCATTGTCTTCTGGAGGATTGTGGCTAGCGGTAATCATGACGCCTGCCTGAGCTTGGAGGTTCAGGATGGCGAAAGCGCAAACAGGGGTCGCAACCAAGCGGTCAAACAACAGGCTTTGATGACCCATCCCGCTCAAAACTTGAGCAACCAAGGTCGCGTATTCTTGGCTGTGGTGCCGGCCGTCATAGCCGATGACCACCGAGCTTTGGGGCGCTAAGTGTCTGCCCAGGCCGTAAGCGATTTGAGCGACCGAAACCCGGTTCATCCCAGTATAGCCTGCCTGCATGGGAGCTCTGAAACCAGCGGTTCCAAAACGCCAAGACCGGATTAAGCGCTTTTCTTGTTCAACCAGAGAGAGACCCAAGATTTGCTCTCGATAAAGAGTATCTGGCTCTTCATGGAGATATCGTTGCAAGAGAGCAGTCGTCATCCAGGCAACTCATCACAAAACATCCGATCTGAAAACGGGTGAACCATTCCACAGTTTGCTTCAATCAGATTTTGAAAAGGCTTTCAACGGAACAAAGCTCATGCGATGAATGGGACATGGGCCCAAAGACTGAAGCTTTTGAATATGAGTAGCAGTCCCATACCCTTTATGCTTTGAAAATTCGTAGCCCGGGTATAATTGATCATACTCGCACATCAAGCGATCTCGGTAGACCTTCGCGACAATCGAAGCTGCCATGATGCATTCGTGTAAAGCATCCCCTCCCACAAAAGTTCTTTGGGACTCGATGCCAGGAATACTTTGGTTGCCATCCACCCAAATCTCAGAAGGAAGCGATTTCAAATTCTGAATCGCTTGCCTCATGGCTTGAAACGTGGCTTTCAAGATGTTTGTTCGGTCTATGTCTTCCGCAGAGACAACCCCCACTCCCACCGAACAAGCGGATAAAAAAATAGGCTCGTACAGAGCCTCTCGTTTTTTTTCAGATATTTTTTTGGAATCAGCCAAGCCAAAAATCGGCTTTTCTGGATCTAGAATAACCGCAGCAGCGACAACAGGTCCGGCCCAAGGTCCTCGACCCGCTTCATCGACTCCTGCAACCCAAAAGCTATTCACGCTCGCGAATACGAGCTTTCTTTCCACGCAATTCACGTAGATAGTACAGCTTAGCTCGTCGGACCCGACCACTTTGTGCAACTTCAATTTTTTCGATTCGAGGGCTATGCAGTGGGAAAATACGCTCCACACCGATTGAGAAGCTGATTTTTCGAACCGTGATCGCCCGACGATTGGCTGCTCCGCGTTCAGCAATCAAAACACCTTCAAAAACCTGAACTCGCTCTTTGTCGCCTTCTTTGATTTTGAAAAACACGCGCAAAGTGTCTCCCACCCGAAAATCTGGGTGATCGGCGCGAATTTCATTCTGTTCCAACTTGCGGATGAGATTAGACATAAGGCGTCCATTCTTGCAGATTTGCCTTTATTTGGCAACGGGTATCGTGAACACCACAGGGCGATCGCACTGTGTCGAAATGAAATTCAGGTTCAATCCATTCGTTGCATGACTCGCCACCGGCCACTTTCAGCCCCCTGACTCCCTTACGATTCGCTTGAATAATAAGCTGCGCAATCTCCAAGCGACTCTTTTCGCAAGCAAGCACCAATCCCATATTTATGATAACGCGGAAACGCACGAACCACGTTGTCCACACGCACCATCAAATCCATCGCAGATCGGTAAATCGAAAGTCGTTCGTAATACCTTGTCTCGATCCAGGTGCATTCTGTTTCCTCTTTAAAATGTCAAAGCGTCAAAGCACACAACGAACGCAGGTGCTGGCCCCCGCATTGTAGTAGAACACGTCGCCGTAGGCGAAAGACAGGTGCCATACATAGGCTGGGTAACCGGCCAACGGCGACGATGACCAGAAATAACTCGCTGGCTCGCCCGAAAACGCGTTACTATCCATCATGAGCATGCCAAAGCTCTGGCTGTAATCTACTAGCGTTTGCAGCTCCCGGATTGTCGGCAAACGCCACCTTCCAGCTCCAGAGCCTCCGAGACTTAGGCTATTGCAATAGGTCATAGCATCCGCTTGAGTGTACGTTGTAGTAGGCGCTACCTTCTGCCAAACCAGCCCGGTCACCTTGTCCGTCACCGTACCCGCAGTCGTTCCGCTACCTACCGTATACCGAGAGCCGAGAGGCCCTGTATAACTAGAACGCACACAACGAACCGCGCTGCTCGTCGAGTCAAATTGCCAGTCAGACGCAGGTTGGTTGGATGAGCTTTGCACATACCAAGAATAGCCACCATGTCCAATATCCGGTGAAGCTGACCAAAAGTTTGAAGCGGGCGCTCCAGGAAAGGCCATGGTGCTCAAGCAAGGAGCGATCGAATTCGTGTAATCGATCAAAGTCCCCAACTCCACGATGTTCGGCGCTCTCCAGTCTGTATAAGCCCCGGTATTCCGACTCGAGCAATAACTCGCAACCGAGGCAAAAACCATCGGTGTCGTGCCAGCGACTTGCTCCCACTGCATACTCGTCAGCGCATCGCTCACGACTCCGTTCGAAATCGCATACCGACCCGTTTGATCCACCGCATCGCTGTAGACGCCGGTGCTGTGATTCCAGGCAGCTAAAAGACCGTTCAGCAGCTGCGCCGTGCTTACAGAACAAGCCAAGGTATGACTCACGCTTGCTTCTGGGCTTGAAGTGAGAGTCGTTTCGAAGTCCTGTTTCGGAACCTGCTGCGACACGGTGAGGGTCTTGGCGCCCATGTTTTCGCTTTCAGAAAGACTCGCTGTCAACGTCGATTTCGGCACAATGCGGTAATGCGCTTGAAGCATTTGAGCCTGCGACCAGCCTACCACCATACGCACTTGCAGAAGGTGGTAACGCCTCAGGGTCAGTCGATCTGCCATGGCCAGTTCCGGAAAAAGCTCACAATCGCTGCTTAAAGCCGATGCTGGCTCAAAACCCGACCAACAGTCCACGCGCTCCACTTCTACATCGAAAAACACCGAACAATTGAGCTCAAAGGGCATGCGGTATCCCAAACTCGATTTGACTTGATCTGCAGTCCGATTCAGAATCGCTCGAACAGCTGTTTGATCCTGACTCCGTGTCGAAAGATTTTGGAAATACCCATGGAAATGGTCCCCAAAATCGGTGCTAATTGAAAACTGAGCTAAGGCTCCGAACGAAAAACAAAAGATCCAACCGAGCTGAAACATCTAATGCCCTCGATTTGCGCAAATGATCCAAATGAGTCCTTCGGGGTGGTTCAAATCCAGATCTCGAGGCATGGCATTTCTCCTAAAGGGCTGTATCCACTTTTGAGGCAGAGCAAGCCCACCTTTGGCATAGCTAAAATAACGAGCAAAGGCAATTCAGAAACAAAGGCATCCAGCCATTCCAGTGAACTTAAGAAGAATGGCAAGGGATGCAAGAGCAATCCCTTATTTTTGAGAAAAATACCTCATTTTGACCAATTAAACTACAGGAGAATAAACGGACCCTAGATCCCCAAAGGAGATTACCAGTCAGAACAGATTGTGCCACACCCTCAGCTGCTATTGTAGCGATGTTCCGGTAGGATTTTCAAATACAGACCTTCAAAACTCTCCAGTATAAAAAACTTAAAAATAGCCCACAGCTCTTCCCATAAAACTCGATAGCTCTTTGCAGGCTCTTTCGCTTGTTGAAAGCTCTTATCCGATAGCTCTGAAAGCTGATCAATCAGAAACGCCAATAGCATCAATAAGCCCAGATTGCTGCACAGATCCTGATGCCCGTGCCCGTAATTGTGTCCCATCTCATAGCCTTGATTCTTCAGCGTGTTAAACGTTTCGTTTTCAATCTGCCAACGCGCTCGGCCCCCTCGCATCACCGTTTCGAGGGTCGATTCCGATAAAGGAAGATCGGTGATCCAGGCAAAGTGCTGCTTTTTGCCTTGAGCGTTGATTTAATCGTATTCCAGAAAATTCACTTTTTTCTCGAAGAAAGTGTCGTTTAAAGGCACTTGATTCAGGAAGCGATAACGCTGGGTGACTCCCGCATGACAGCGCGTCTAAACGCCATAATTTATTTTGGCTGGAATCGCTGATGGTCTACGGCCCCCCAGGCTCCCTAATCATTTCTTCGAGTTCTCGGTAGCCAATGCCGTATTTCAGATACCAGCGAACGCATTGCAAAATAATCACGCCTTGAAAATGCCGCCATTTAAATATATTCACGGCTCGAATCTCTCAGCAATTTTAAGCCTAATTTTAATAGATTTTCATCAAACAGCAATTTTCCCAACAGCGCGGGATTATTGAGGTTTCCACCGAGCTACCACAAGACACAAAATAATCTTTTCGACAAAACCAAATTTCTGGTATAATTGGTCAACAGAGTGGCTTTTCTGGACCCAAAATAATTTTTGCGACAGAACCCTTTTGGGGCCTTTGGGAGGCAGTGTGTTTTCGATTGGTTTATTTTCTAAGGTTCAACTTTGTTCACCGTACCTGTATTTCGGCCTTTTGGTGGTTTTCAAATCCCACTCTGCTGCTTTAGGCACAGTTGTTGATGGACAGTATCTCTATGCCGTTGATCGTGCCGGGATCCTCACCCTGTTGAATCTATCAACATCAAATTTAACAGTTCTTAAACGGGGCCACGCGACGTACATGAATTATTCTGTCATTGAGCTAGCAGATGGTTTTGTATTCTCTGGCTCAAATGCCTCCGGAGAATTCAACCTGACATCTGAGGAGCTACCGGTTCTTCCGGCACAGCAGAAAGATGCTCCATCGATTGCGGAACCTCATACCACTCCCATAGGAGTCATTATTGGGACTGCTACTGCTGGTGGTTTGCTAGTTACGAGTGTGGTTGTTGCTCTTATTATTCGGAAAATGCAACAAAACGAAAAAAATAGAGTAAAAAAAATTGACATCAGTCAGATTTGAGGAATACTTAAGTGTCTATTTTAAAATCGATGATCATTCTATCTTTTTATTTTTTTTCTGCTTCGGCAATTTATGCGAGTCGTTGTCTAAATTTAACGAATGTTCGAGACGTAGTTCTCAATCAAAAATCCTTGAAATTATTGGAGTCCGAGATAGACTCATGTGAGTTATGCAAGTCGGGGGCACATTCTGATTTCACAGTTGAGTTATTGCAAAATCTAAAACCACAGATCCAACAGATGCCCGATTACTCTGGTCGTTTTTTAGTTGAATGCTTTGTACGGTTTGACAGGAAGATCGATGAAATAGACTGTAATTTTGATTTCAGAGATGAGACTTCGGACAAAATTTATTTGGGTTCTTCATCGAGCCTTAATACTTATGTGAACAATAGAGGCCATTCTCCATATAATGCATTTTTTACCAGGACGTTTGTCAATTGGAACCATGAAGAGAGAAGCCGGTATTTAATTGTTAGCGAGTTGTTCAAAAAGGTTTCACAAGAAAAAAACGAGTTGGTTGCGGGTAATGAAACAGAGCCTATTTCTCTTAGCGTTTCCACAACAAGTACAGAGCTTTCCAAAAGCTGGACTTTAACTCCGAAAGGTCTAAACTCAAGCACTTCTTCCATAATCGATCCTGTCTTGTACTCTATGTCGAGGACTCATCTAGGTGACAGCGACTCTGTTACCGCTAGAACAATTTCTACATCGTTAAAACGGTCTATTTCTAGTGATGTGAATCAAAGTATTTCCGTCGCACCTAGTTCAACATTCTCCCCAACACAATGGCTATTATCTTCATTTTCAGCAACCAAAACTCGAGGTACCACTGATAGCGTAACGAGCTCTAAAAGCAAAAAACTAAGTGGTTCTCTCACAATCGCTCATGGCATTAGTGGGAATATTTCTTCCAAAACTAGTTCAGTAATACCGAGTCGCTCTCTCAGTCTAACTGCTGATGCTTCTAAAACTCAAACGGTTTCTAGCTCAGGAACCCCAACATCAACAATTTTCAGAACCTTAACACGATCTGTTTCCGATAGTACAAATCGAAGCGCTTCTGCTGCAGCTAGTTCAGCATTCTCTCCGACATATCGTTCTACGTCTCCAAGCATCATTTCCATAACAGGCACAGCCATAAAACCTGGAAGCCGAAGTTCAAGCACTTTTTCCACCGGTCCTGTTTTATACTCCATGACGAGGACTCGTGTAGGAGACA